>CAZGSC010000123.1:0-10491 GCA_964528325.1 uncultured Chloracidobacterium sp.
TCCAGCTGTTGGACCAAAATATCTAGACTCGAGCCGCCGCCGCAAAGCAAAATCAGAACGCCAAGAATAAGCAGCACCCAGATCCACATTTTTGACGCTGAACGCGGCGGCTGAGATTGTTGCATTGGCGGCTGCCACTGTGTCGGAGCAGCAGCTTGTTGTGTTGCCGTTTCACTCGGTGCCGGCATTACCATTGTCGGTGTAGCCTGGTCAGTAGTAAGCGCAGTGCCGTCATCGAGACAAAAATTCAGGTTATTGTCTTCGTAAGTTTTACGGCATTGAGGACAGATCTTCATTTAGATCAAAGGCCTTTTTCGGCAATGAACCTTACAAGATCACGCACGCGGCACGAGTACCCCCATTCGTTGTCGTACCATGAAAGGACCTTTATACATGTGCCGTCGATGACCTTTGTATTTTCGGCATCTACGATCGAAGAATTCGAATTGCCCTTGAAATCTATCGAGACAAGCGGCTCTTCGCTAAATGCCAGGATCCCTTTCAGTTCACCGTGTGCGGCTTCCTTGAGAATTGCATTGACTTCCTCGGTTGAAGTTTCCTTTTCGACGTTCATCACAACGTCAACAAGTGAAACATTAGGTGTCGGAACGCGAACCGAAATGCCGTCAAAGCGACCTTTCAGTTCGGGAATGACGAGAGCAATAGCTTTAGCAGCACCGGTCGAGGTCGGGATCATAGAAAGAGCGGCGGCGCGGGCACGGCGAAGGTCCTTATGAGGCAGATCGAGAAGCTGTTGATCGTTCGTATAGCTGTGGATCGTATTCATCAGAGCACTCTTGATGCCAAATTTTTCGTGTATTACCTTTGCCACAGGAGCAAGACAATTGGTCGTGCACGAAGCATTTGAAATGATGTTATGGCTACCGGCGTCATACATATTCTCATTCACGCCAAGCACGATCGTAATGTCTTCGCCTTTTGCCGGAGCAGAAATAACAACCTTCTTGACGCTGCCGCGAAGATGTTTTCCGGCGTCTTCGGCTTTGGTAAATCTACCGGTCGATTCGATAACGATATCGGCTCCGACCTCTTCCCAAGGAATCTGTGCAGGGTCCTTTTCAGAAAACACCCGAAAGCTGTCACCCTCGACTTCGATCTTGCCGTCGCCAGCTGTGATCTTATGGTGAAGATTGCCCATTACCGAATCGTACTTGAGCAAATGTGCAAGCGTTTTGGTGTCCGTAAGGTCATTTACCGCAACCAGATCTATATCCGAATCGCCGAGCCATGTCCTGACAACTGAGCGCCCGATTCGTCCAAAACCGTTTATACCTACTTTAATAGCCATTGTGATTTAGATTCCTCCAAAAAAAGTGCGTATATTAAACTCTTGAAGATACCGCAATTTCCACCAGATTTCAAAGGCCGAGTTAACACGATTGACCGGCGAATGTAACAAGAATGTTGAAACAATCGGAAATTTACGGACGTAATAACAGTTTGAGTTTTCCTGACATTGAATAAGACAAGGCTTCCGAACGCCAAGGCTATAGAAAATGAAACTTTCGCGATTAAGTCCTATATTAATGTTGATTATTTTCGTCTGCATGCTTGGCGAAACGGCATTAGCAACGCCGCAGATCGACCCGCAGGTCTCACGAAATATAGGTGAGAATGCCAGACCTGAAACTGCGGCGATCGTTCCAGCTGAACGAAAGGAAACAGATACGCCTAGATCTAGTAATTCGGCTGCCCTCGGACTCGCCCGCGTTGGCGTGCAAACTGCACAACCTTTAACCATTTCATTACAAGATGCTATTCGCCGGGCACTTGAGAGCAATAACGATATTGAGGTTTCTCGGGGAGATGTTCGCTTTCAGGAAACGCAAGTTCGTTCGCTGCTTGGAGTATACGATCCTGTTTTCTCCGTGTCGCCTAATTATTCACGAAGTAATACAACGGGCTCACCTGCGACAAACGATTTCAGGGTAAATTCAAGTTTCAGCCAAAATATTCAGCGCAGCGGCGGCAATTACCAAGCATTTTTTAACAATCAGCGAACAGAAAATGCTTTTGGTCAGGCGCAGGTGAGTTCGGGTTCGGTATTGGGTAGCAGCAGCGCGATCTATTCATCGAGTTTAGGTTTTAATTATACTCAACCACTATTTAGGAATTTTCGGATCGACAGTAAACGTCATCAGATCATCATCGCACGAAAACGGCTCGAACAGACTGATTCTGATTTTCGTCTAAGAGCAACGGACACTATAACGCAGGTCCAGCGGGCTTATTGGGAACTTGTTTTCGCATCACGAAACCAGCAGAATCAGATCGCAAATGTAAACCTCGCAAAAGAAAATCTGCGTCAGGTCGAGGCTAAGATCGAAGCCGGAGCAGCGGCACCGCTTGAGCGTGCAGAGGTTGAAACAGAACTTGCAAATCGTGAAGGTGATCTCTTGCTTGCGACACAACTGGTTGGAGTAGCTGAAAACACCCTGAAACAGTTGATCCTCCGCGACCCGCTTTCAAACGAATGGGAGCAGTCATTGGTTCCTACTGATACGCCGCAGGTAAGCCTCGATAGTGTAAATCTCGATAACGCAATAAAAGATGCTATGGATAATCGTTTTGAATTGCGGCGGCTGAAACTCCAAAAAGATATCAACGCGACCGATATTCGATTTTACAGAAACCAAACAAAGCCCCAGATCGATTTTAACTCCACATTTTCACTTGATGGTCTGTCGCAAGGCGGAGCATCGACAGTCTCAACATTCGTTCCGCAGTTCACTGGAAACGATGATATCTTAAGGCAGAAGCTTAATCTGCTTTTTGCTCCGGGCAGCCAATTATTGAATCCACTGATCGAGGTCCCGGGCACGCCGTCATTTTTGGTTGGCGGATTTAACCGTTCGCTGGCAAATATTTTCCGTAGTGACGCACCGAATTTTTCACTTGGGGTGACGATCTCCTTTCCATTCCGTAATCGTACAGCGAAAGCAAACCTTGACGGTGCACGCGTACAGGAACAGCAACTTGATGCCCAAACTCGAGGCCAGGAGCAAACGGTTATTGTCGAAGTAAGAAATGCCGTACAAGGGGTCGAGACCGCTCGACAAAGAGTGTTTACTGCTAAAAGAGCAAGACAAAATGCCGAAATCCAACTTGCCGGCGAGCAGAAACTCTATGAGGCAGGCAGGTCGACCACATTCCTTCTTTTTCAGCGTGAAAACTCTCTGACAAATGCGAAAAATGCTGAGATACGAGCAGAAACTGATTTTAACAAAGCAATGGCCGATCTACAGCGTGTAACTTCAACCGCTTTTAGAGAAAACAACATCACAATAGATTCACCGGTACCCGGTTTGAAATAACCAAAGACAAACTTACATGTTAGAAGGGCGGTACACTCTATTGCTAGTGTACCGCCCTTACTAACGTCCGAATATTGTTCTCTTAAAAGAGTTCTATCTTCCCGTCGACTGGAATGACTCTTGGGTCGCCTTCATTGAACAACAGGCGTTCCCAAATAAGCGGTGACTCGTCACCCGGTGTGCCGACTGCAGTGAACTTGAGATTCACAAGCAATCCGTTACCGTCTATCGGCAGCGGGCCATACAACGCAACTCTCAGAAGCCCTGGTTCTGCAGCATTGACCCCAGCTGAAAGGCCGCGGCTGGCAGTTCCCATAACGTCTATTGCATTTTTCTGCGGCTGTATTACCGACGGATCGTATCTGAGATCAAATTCATAAGAGATAACTCCTTTGTTAGCTACTCCCTGAACATTGACTGGAACGATTATTTCTTTATCGGCATAGACCTTTGTATTCGGCATGCTGACAATGATCGCTTTCTCAGGTCCATTCATTTTTGCCGGCCTCGCAGCAGAATTTGTCCAATTACCCGTAACCTCGCCCATCAGCAAAGCAGAGTAATCTTCACCCGCAACGTTCCCGGTGATCGAACTATAGAGCCTATTTAATGGAAGAAATTTCCAGTTACCTGTCGCTCCGTATGGCGGCGTGTGAATCACATAACTAGCTACCGCAGCCGCATCGAATGAAGTTATCTGACCATTTTCGCTTGTATCAGCGACTGTCAACTGGTTTCCCGTCAATACGAACGCCCCGGCTACATGTTGGGCGATCCTGGCTGCATCGAATGACGTTATACCATTTTGACCACCTGTTTTTGTAGGAGTGACCGTATAGGTTCCGGCTCCGAAACCAGTAAGCAAATAGTTGCCGCCAGGAAAATCAGAAGTAGTCGAGACATTCGGCGAACCCTCGCCGCTCAAAAGTACATTTGAAACGAAACGCGGATTTGGCGACCCTGCCGCGTTGCCATAGGTAATGGTTCCGCTTATAGAAACCGCCGGAGTAGGCGTGCTCGTTGGCGACGGAGCGGCGATCTGGCTGACGGCTGTAGCCGTATATATTTGATCACCCAGGCGTCCGTTGTTGTTATTCGCCTGGTTCCCGGCGGCATAAAATGTCACAGGGCCAACATCGGTCGCTGGTGCGGTCCAATCAAAAGTCCAGCTTGCACCACTGCCCGTCCCGGCAAATGTGCCGGTCTGAGTTTGGGCTACATAAAACCGCAAATTGCCGAAATCCGTGTATGTAAATCCGTCAGTAGAGGTAAATGTTCCGGCCGCATTGTTCGTGCCATCCAACGCTGTCATCTGAAATCCCCATCTCAACCGTGTCGCGTCCGCAGTCGAGTGCTGGACAGTCATCTGATAAGTCTGTCCGGGAACGTAATTAGGCGGCGCCGTAATAGTAAAAGTGCCGGTTCCAACATTCTGTGTATGGCAGGAAGTGCATGTACTCTCGCCAGGTGCTCCGCTAAAGCTAACCGGCGGGCCGGCGGAAGATGATCCAACCTTCGGCAAAAGACTGTTATTAGTAAACAGCACTCCTATACCGAATGCCAAAAAGCTCAACACGCAAACGATCTTTATCTTGTTCATATATTTTGACAAACTTAAATCAAAGGATAATTAAGCCACCGAGTGTCGGAAACTGGAGGGGTTCGTCACTATAGTACTGCCGAAAAGCATTTTTTGCAACCGATTATGACGCCGCTGCTCCTTTATCTTTGCTTCCAACTTTGCGAAAATCCTCTGGATGAATATTTCAGCGGTGATCATTGCGGGAAACGAGGAAAAAAAGATCGCCGATGCCATAAGATCGGTCGACTGGGTCGACGAGGTCGTTGTGATCGATTCGGAAAGCTCCGACCGCACGCGCAAGATCGCAGAGGAAATGGGGGCATATGTAATAACAAGGTCATGGCCCGGTTTTTCAGCTCAAAAGCAGTTTGGCGTCGATGCTGCCTCGTTCGACTGGATACTGAGCCTTGACGCTGACGAGCGGATATCGCCAGAACTGCGAGACGAAATCTTAAACGTGCGAAACATTCCGATGAGTCTGAGAGCAGATGGCTACAAAATGCCAAGGCTGTCTTTCTATATGGGCCGAGCGATCCGTCATTGCGGTTGGTATCCTGATTGGCAGCTGCGTTTCTTCAACCGGCAAAAAGGAAAGTGGAAAGATGTTTTGGTTCACGAGTCCTTTCAGATGGAGGCCGGTGCAAAGATCGAAAAACTGACACGAAACATTCTTCATTACAGCTCGGAAGGTGCACAGCATCACCACGAAATGATAGGGAAAAGATATGCTCCGCTCGCTGCACAGCAGATGTTTGAGGATGGTGTCAGAACCTCACCAATTGGCATTGCAGCGGCCGGGCCTCTGGCGTTTTTCTCGACATATTTTCTTAAACTGGGATTTCTCGACGGTCTGCCGGGTTTTTGTATCGCCCGATTTGCTTCACAACATGCATTCTTAAAGAAATTGTGCCTATGGGAAATGCAAAATGTAAAAAAGTAGTCTCACGCACATAAGCGTAGTATTTACAACTATTGATGGGTTCAACTCATCTAACTCTTTTAGGAACTTGCAGTTTGAGATATATTTTTAGTATGACTTTACGTCTCAAAAAACTTAGCCTGACTTCGGCCCTTGCGATATTGATCGCTTGCGGTGGAACCTATGCCCAAAAGGGTGTCGATTCGCAAACGCAAAAGATCAAGGACGACGGCAATAAAGTTACGACGCGGAGCAGTGACGCGACTCGTTCCTTTGATTGGGGCAAGGGCAAAACAAAAGTTCGCGACAGGCTTGCAAATCCGTATAGGCTCGCCTCGAGGCGTGATGTTTTGCTCAATAACATTCTTGATGTTCTCCGTGAAAGGAATATTCTTGTCGATGATATTTCAACTCGGATTAAAGACGGGATCATAATTTCTCAGCCTTTTGTTTTTGCAAAAGGTTCTGTAATTTCGCAGAACGAACTGACTCGCTACGCCATTCTCGACGCATCAGATTCAGTATGGACAAGGGCTCGATACACACTGATCATTGAGGTACAGTCGATTGACGGCATACAGAACAATGTTTCGGTCGTTGCCAAGATCGAGGGCCGAGCGGGCAACTCTCTAATGTCAGAATGGTTGACACTCAGAAGTTCGGGAGTAGCTGAGGACGAATTTCTTTCGAAACTCATCGAACGTGTTACCGGAGTTTCTCCCGAACCGGTCCAAGACACGCCTCGATGACGTTTTATTGACCATGGGTTTCTTTGTTCACATAATTCTTGTTATCTCATTGTTTGCTCTTGGGGCTCTAACAGCATCAGCTCAGGGAGCGGATGGAAGGCCTGTTTTTAACAGCATGAATGACTGTGAAAGCCTTGAAAGAAACCTCAGAGAAAGCTGTATTACGATTCGGATCAAAAAAGAGAAAAAAGACCACGAAGAAATGCTCGAACGCGGTGAAGAGGTCCGTAAACTATCCGACCGGCTTGAAAGATCTTTCGCCCAAAACGGCCGTCTTTCTGACGCCGATCGTGCGGCGTTAGAAACTGTCGAAAAAAATGTCAAAAAGATCCGCAGCGAACTCGGCGGCGATGACGATGACGAAAAGATCGACAAAATATTGTTGGATGGCCGAAACGCTTCTTTCGCCGATGCCGTCGATACACTCAAGAGTTCTGCAGCCAACCTAGTGGACGAGCTAAAAAAAACCAGCCGTTTCACAATATCGGCAACAGCGATCCAAACTTCAAATGCGGTACTCTCAGTTGCTCGCTTTTTGCGCATTAAGAATTGATCTGCGTCGCCTTATGAAGTTCTTTTCAGGCCTGCTTTTCCTACTTTTTATTCTCTCTGTTGAAAGTCTCACAGCGTTTGCTCAAACAGACGAGGATGTCATCAGCGTCGACTCATCGATAGTTGTCCTGAACGCCTCTATCACCGACGCGTCGGGAAAATCCGTCTATGGGCTCACGCAAAAGTTGTTTCATATCTTCGAAGACGGTGTGGAACAAAAGATCGAGTCATTTAGTTACCAAGACACACCTTTCGCGGCAGTAATTCTTCTTGACACATCAGGCAGTATGGAAGAACGTATTTCGCTTGCCAGAGGTGCAGCAATAAATTTTCTGGAAAGATTGCGACTGACTGACAACGCTGCGATATACAATTTCAGTTCGAAAGTCGAATTGGTACAGGATTTTTCAAACACTCGAGACATCCGCCATCATGCATTCGATCTTAAGGCTGACGGAATGACCGTTCTTAATGACGCTGTTTACAAAGCCTCTGAAGTTCTTTCGAAACGGCCGGAAAAGCGACGGGCAATCATTATATTGTCTGACGGAGCGGATACAATGAGTAAGATCTCAGATGGTAAAGCTCTCAAAGCAGCCTTATCCGTAAATGCGATGATCTTCGCCGTTGATATGTCGGCACCAAACCTCAAACCCGGCGAACGGATACAGAATCGCGGAGTTTTGACGAACTTTGCCGAGAAAACGGGTGGGCGTTATATTTCGACGCCAGGCGGCATTGCGATGCGTGACGCCTTTACACGGATCGTCGAGGAACTGGGCACACAATACACGCTCACCTACCAGCCGTCTAATAGCAAAAAAGACGGCAAATGGCACGCTATCGAATTACGTGTTTCAAAACCAAGTCTCACAATCCGCACACGCAAGGGCTACAACGCTTCTCGTCAAAGTAGCGAGAAATAGCGACAAGTTTCCGGTCAGCAATGCCTAACTCTTATCTATTTGTCTTATTTTTCTTCTTATCCTCGTGTCGCTCAATCGCTAATTGGATAAGTTCATCGATGACTTGCGGGAATGCCTTTCCGGTTCCAGCCCACATTTTCGGGAAGCCGGATGCGTCCGTGAGGCCGGGCATTGTGTTGATCTCGTTGACGAGCAACGCACCGTTGTCGTTTCGCAGGAAGAAATCGACGCGGGCGAGGCCGGAACCGTCGACCGCTTTGAATGCTCTGACCGCCATGTGGCGGATCTTGTCCGAAAGCGCTTCAGAAACCGGTGCGGGCACGAGGAATTCGTTATTGCCTGTGCCGGAATATTTTTCAGTGTAATCGAGGAAAGCCTTTGAACTGTCGCGGATGATGTACTCTCCGGGCAGACTCGCTTGCGGAGTGTCGTTGCCCATCACGGCACATTCGATCTCACGCATTTCTAGGCCTTCTTCGACAATGATCTTGCGGTCGTATTCTGCGGCGTGGGCGATCGCGGCGGCAAGGCTATCGGCATCGACGGCTTTTGAAACACCGACCGACGAACCGAGATTCGCAGGTTTTACAAAACACGGGAAGCCGAGTTTGTCAGCAACCTGAGTCAACGTAGATTCATGGTTGCGTGCCCACTCGTCACGAAGAAACCAGACATAATTACAGATCGGCAGACCGGCGTCACGGAACAGCGTCTTCATAAAAGCCTTGTCCATTCCGCACGAACTAGCCAACACCCCGCAGCCGACATAAGGCAGATCTGCCATCTCGAACAGCCCTTGAATTGTGCCGTCCTCACCAAACGTGCCGTGCAGCACCGGAAAAATAACATCTAACGAGACAGGTGACAGGAGACGCGAAACAGGGAAAAGGAGTTCTTTGTGATGTTTCTCAGTCTCTTGTTTCCCGCCGCTCTCGAAGAATATCTGCGACTTTTCGGCGTCGAGCCAAACGCCCTCGGGCGTGATCGCGATCGGCACGATCTCGTATTTCTCAGGATCAGCCTGCTCAATAACCGTCCTTGCGGATCGGATCGAGATCTCATGCTCGCCCGAACGTCCGCCAAAAATTACTCCAACACGTGTCTTCATATCTTAGTAGGCTCTGGCAAAGATGACGCGTTTATTCGACGGCTCGCCTGAATAAATGCATTTGCCTCTCTCTTCTTCCGCGTCGAGCGGTATGCAGCGGATAGTCGCTTTGGTTTCGGTCTTGATCTTTTCTTCGGTTTCAGACGCACCGTCCCAGTGTGCGGAGATAAAGCCGCCCTTCTCGATCTGTTCCTTGAATTCATCCCACGTATCGACACGGAACGTATTTTCTTCACGAAAATTCAAAGCCTTCTGATAAATGTTCGTTTGTATCTCGTCGAGCAGTGCGGTGATGTGTTCGACAATGCCGTCGAGAGGTTGCGATTCTTTTGTCAAAGTATCGCGTCTGGCAACTTCGACGGTGCCGTTCTCAAGATCGCGCATTCCCATCCCAAGACGAATAGGAACGCCGCGAAGCTCGTATTCGGCGAACTTCCATCCCGAACGCTGACTGTCGCTGTCGTCGTATTTGACGGAAACTCCGGCGGTCTTTAATTTCTCGAAAACCGGTGCAACCTTCTCTGAGATCGTTGCGAGGTCTTCAGGAGTCTTGTAGATCGGAATGATCACAACCTGGATCGGCGCGAGTTTCGGAGGAAGAACAAGTCCCTGATCGTCAGAGTGTGCCATGATAAGTGCTCCCATCAAACGCGTCGAAACGCCCCAGCTCGTCGCCCAGGGAAACTCAAGCTGGTTCTCTTTATTTACGAATTTAACATCGAAGGATTTAGAGAAATTCTGACCGAGAAAATGCGACGTGCCGCATTGGAGAGCTTTGCCGTCCTGCATCAAGCCCTCGATGCAATAGGTCTCGACCGCTCCGGCAAATCGTTCGTTCGGCGTTTTCAAACCTCTCAAAACCGGTAAACCGATCCATTCCTCGGCAAATGACGCATAAACGCCGAGCATCCGTTCAGTCTCTTCGATAGCTTCGGCTTCCGTCGAGTGTGCAGTGTGGCCTTCCTGCCAAAGAAATTCAGCTGTGCGCAAGAAGAGCCGTGTCCGCATTTCCCAACGGACGATGTTGCACCACTGATTTATGAGTAGCGGTAGATCACGCCAAGACTGGATCCAGTTCTTGTAAGTGTTCCAAATGACAGTTTCTGAAGTCGGACGAATGATCAACTCTTCTTCGAGTTTGGCGTTAGGATCAACCATTAAGCCGCCATTCGGGTCAACTTTTAGCCGATAATGCGTCACGACGGCGCATTCTTTTGCAAAGCCCTCAGCGTGTTCTTCTTCTTTTTCAAGAAATGATTTTGGGACAAAAAGAGGGAAGTATGCGTTCTGATGCCCGGTCGCTTTGAACATATCGTCCAA
>CAZGSC010000124.1:0-10468 GCA_964528325.1 uncultured Chloracidobacterium sp.
TTCGCACGGGCTTATTTTTAGCAATTTGGTTGATTTTGACATGCTGTTCGGCCACCGCCGTGATACCGAAGGGTATGCGAAGGCCCTTGAGCATTTCGATGAACGTCTACCTGAGATCATAGATGCCATGAATAGCGATGACCTGCTGATAATGACCGCCGACCATGGCAACGATCCGACATATCGCGGCTCGGACCATACTCGCGAGTACGTTCCGCTGCTTGTTTACGGAAAAGCAGCTGCACCTGGGGTCTGCCTTGGCACTCGGCAATCGCTTTCGGATATCGGGCAAACAATTGCAGAGAACTTTAGCGTTCGAATAGAAGACGGCATCAGTTTTCTGGAAAATATTTCGCTCGCTAAATTTCCTTGATTGATTAGGAGGGTTTCTTGAACCATAAATTACTTAAGCTCTCCTGCGTTACATTGGGGCTCACAGTGTCGATTTTCTTTGCGGTTGGTGCTTGTTCAGCTCAAGATGCAATCACTGAATGTGGTCAGGGTGTCAGAGAGAAACTAAATGTGGCTCGACCCGATTTGGAAGCCAGCGTCAAACCCGCGGTCGAAGTGCTTCCGCTTGCAAAGCCAACCCCGACGCTTCCGAAAATAAAAGCTCAAAATCCACAGTTTCTTCTTGGTGACGATTTCAAGCGCTGGTTTGATATAGATACTTTTTCACTAACGACGAGATACAGGAACGTCAGGGCAAATAATGGATCGACGCTCGCGAGTCAGCAGCAATGGCAGCTTCAATTCCGCCCGCGATTCAAGTTCGACAAAAAAGGAAAGTTTAGCGTCTCGGCAGGTATAGCAACCGGCAATGTTTTTACGGCCGGCTTTGACAACACGGGTTGGGGCACAGGACGAGGCCAGACAAATCTTTATGTGAAGCAAATGTTCTTTGTTGCAAAGCCGAGTAAGAAAGTAGAGATCCAATTTGGCGGCATTGCCATAAATCTGGGTGAGAGCAGCGAGATAACTGCATTTGACGTGGATGGCTATTTGACGGGCGAACGCATTGTTATTCGTCATCCTAAGGCAGTGTACTTTGACGAGGTCTCGCTAACGAATGCCTATTTGGGAGATCTAACTCGCCCGAGCATTTTTAGGCGGCTGCACAGGCTCGATGACATGAATTACCATCAGTTTCTTGTTCGCAAGCAGCCGTCAAAAGCGGTTGGCTTTTCGGCAGACTATACGTTTTGGGGAGGAGCCGATATCTTTCATCAGGCCGTAAGAGTGAAGCCGAAGAGGTTCTTTTTGACGACCATGCTGTTCGATACATACCAACGCGTATCGACGTCGCGTGGTTTTGGATTTAATGCCTTTGCTGAAAAGGCCATGAACAAGCACTTTATCGTCAATGGTGGTTTTGCCCGTCTTGATCCTCGATTGACGCTCAATGCAGACAGGTTTGCTCCGGGAAAGCGGTTGTATGCAAGCATTTCTTATCGTCCAAGCACGATGTTCTCGATCACCCCGTTTATCGCTCAGGGAGTTGGGCGGCTTCCGGCCCAATTGTCTCAACGAACACGCCTCGATATTGTCATGACCTGGAACATTCTTGAAACACTGCATAAATATCGAATCTTTTAAGAGCAAACAGTTAAACTTTCAACGAGCGCCCTGCGTTTAAGTAACGGATAGCTATGAAACGAAACTATTTGAACCTTGGTGTATTTGTATTTACGGTCATTTTGGCTGCGACCATTCTGACTTCCGGACAGATAGGCAGAAAATCGGCGATCGATGAAAGGAACGTTCGGGCCGAGATGAATTTCCTGGCGGGCGATGCGATGTTCGGACGAGGAAGCGGAACGGTATTTGAGCGGATCGCGGCTGAATACATTGGTTCGCAATTTATGCAATTCGGCCTCGAACCTGCTGGCGACAAAGATGCATCAGGAAAAACGACCTTTGTTCAGGCAGTTTTAAAGCCGCGACAAACATGGAACGCGATCGGCAAGATCACCGGAACAGATAATAATCTCGCGGCGGAAATTATTCTTCTGAGCGCTCACCTTGATCATTTAGGGATGCGCGAGACGGCTCAGGGAGACGACAAGATATTTAACGGAGCGGATGATGATGCTTCGGGTTCTATAGCGGTTTTGGAACTTGCCCGCGTGCTGAGCAGCGGGCCGAAGCCCAAACGAACAATTTATTTTGTATGTTTTGGAAGCGAAGAGATCGGCGGAGTTGGTGCAACATATTTTGTCGAAAATCTTCCTTTCCCGAAAGAAAAGCTGATCGCGAATCTTGAATTTGAAATGATCGGCCGTCCTGATGCAAAAGTTAAGGCGGAGCAGCTTTGGCTGACTGGCTACGAGCGTTCAAACCTAGGCCCCGAGCTTGCAAAACGCGGTGCCAAGCTTGTTCAGGACCCGCATCCGGAACAGAATTTCTTTCGCCGATCAGATAATTACACACTAGCGAAGCAGGGAATTGTCGCTCACACAGTTTCCAGTTTTGGCATTCACTCCGATTATCACAGGGTGAGCGACGAGATCAAAACGATCGACTTCGTCCATATGACGCGGGCGATCAATTCAATGGTCGCTCCAGTTAAGTGGCTGGTCAATTCGAATTTCAAACCAGCGTGGAACGAAGGGAAAAAGCCATGAGATCCTTATCGTAGCTATCTGGCGAAGCGGTGGCCGATCAGCGTCATTGGAACAAATATCAAAAGGCCAATAACTATGAACCAAGGCGGCTGACACGGCAGCATTATTATGTTGGCGACCATCCCGAGCGTTAAGAACGCTCCAACGATCAGCGGTAGCCCCATACCACGGCTGACCTGTCTGCCCATTTTCGTCACCACAAAACCGCCGGCGAACGAGGCCAGAAAATAACCAATTAATACAACGATGTAAGCCTTTACCGGACCATTCGCCATGTAACTACAAAGAGCCGCATGGTCGTTCATTATTTCAGCGGTCGGCGGCGCTATGATCATTGAATTGCCCATCTCGATAACCATCATTATGGCGACAGCGACGATCAGAGCTACGACGACAGCAAGTATTCTTCTTCCCATTTTCTCCCTCCGTATTTGTAGTTGTTATCCAGCCTACTCTTTTTTATTGCCCTTTGCTTCGAAAACAGCCTTTTCAGCCTCGGAAATTAATTTTGAGTCGGGGAATCGAGATCTTAGTTCGGCAAGGAACTTTTCCGCCTTATCGATCTTGTTTTTTCTTACATTGGCTATCAATATTCCATACAGAAATATCGGTGCCTGCGAACTGTTAGGATACTCTTTCTGAAGGCTTTCAAACTGACCGATGGCATCGCCGGGTTCGTTGATGCGGATCAAATTGAAAGCGAGATTCATTCGAGTGTTTTCTCGTTTGGTTGCGTCAGATTCGAGTTTTAATATTCGTTTTAGGAATTCGGTTGCCTGCCAGTACAACTTGTGATCTTGATAAAAAGTCGCCATTTTTTGAAGTGCGACAAGATTTTTTTCATCTGTTTCAAGAGCATTTCCAGCGTCAATGACCGAATTGAAATTGGCAGGTAGCAGTTTGAACTTTTCAAGGATCTGGGATGTTGTTGCAGAACCGAAACCCTTGTTGTAGGTCAGGCCTCGACCCCACGGATCGGTAAATATAACATTCGGGATCGAGCTAACACCGTATTTGTCCGCAAGGTTTCTTTCGGTATCGAAGTTTACCTTGACACAGACAAATTTTTTGCTTAGTTCAACGACCTCAGGCTTAGGCCAGAAATCTCGCTCCATCGCCTGGCATGGCTTGCACCAATCAGCTGAAAAATCATAAAGGATAGGTTTTCCCGTTTCTCTGGCGGTCCGTTGGGCCGCTTTTATGTCGTTCAGCCATTGGACTTCCTGCCCGAAAATCGTCATCCCGAATGTCAGGGCAAGAAAGAGAGCAAGAGAGGACTTTTTCAACATGCGAAATATTATATGCGGAAATGGCTGACAGTCAATCACCCGTTTTGACCGCGGCTGAGTCAGTTAGAGCGCGGCCAGCACACTAAAGATCTCAACCATCGCAAATGTATCTAGTTCACAGTATTCCTGCAGATCGTTGAATATTTGCAAACGCTCGGCGTCACTCATGCTTGTCCAGGTCGCGGCACGGAACCATTTTATCGTAGCTGCAAGCCCTTCGCTGATGCCGAGTTCTTCATATGAAAGTGACGGAACGAGAACCGGCAACACCTTTTTGATCGATGTCTTGCCTTTGAACTCAGGATGAATATAAAGATTTTCCGAGAAGATCTTCATCAGGTCGTAGGTTTTCGCATTCACCTCGTTAAAGAAATCTGCAAGATCAGGGAACATCTCAGCCATCTCAGTATTGCGGCCTTTTTCAAACGCTTCGTACCAGACAAACACGGTACCGATACCGCCGGACATCGAATCGCGTAGATGCTCCGCAACAGAACGCGGCGGGCTGTCATCACCATGTGACAAATATTCGCTGTGACGCGGTGCGGCACCCGGACGATCGATCGTGTGCAGAGAATATTGAAAACACATCTGCTGAAACGGCTTGATGCCGTCGAACTGCGGGATCGCATACGCAAACGTTTCGTAATCGAGAAAATGAAGCGGATATTCCCATTCGTTCATCTTCTTAATGATCTCGTCACTTTTAATGATGGTTTCACCCGATTTAGCTGCCTGAACTTGTGTGCGCTGCTTTGGCGATAAAGGGAAATCATCGGGAACGTCAACGATATCGATAATGCCTTCAGCAAGCAGTTGACGGCGTTTGTCGTGTTTGAGGAACGAAATATCAAAAACAGTGTAATCCGGCAGGCCTGGAAAGTGCAGTCTAATGAACTGACAGTCGAGTTTTTTATCCAGACAATAATCCACGAGTGACGGCACAGGTGATGAAGCCAGATATTCGAACGCTTTTTGGATCTGATCTTCGGTTTGGGCGAGCCGCAGATCAACTGTTTCCGAAACTTCGGTGACGGTAAACAGCTGTTCGACATCGATCTCGCCCTGACGCACATACTCGCCATTCATCGTTATTACATGAGAGCGGCGAACGACAGCACCGGTGCGTTCCGCGACGACCTTTTGAAATGCAACGTCATCGTAATGTTCTTCTTTTACAGTTGAAGAAGATTTTATTTCAAATATCTCGATCTCGCCTGACGCCTTATCAGTTACGACAATGTCGCTGCGTGCAGCCACATCTGCAGTCTGGAAGGTTCGCTGAAAATCAACTGTGATCTCGGCGTTTGTCTGAAACCTCTTCATTTGTTTGACGAGTTGTTCGACTGCGTAGCCTTGCTGTCTTAGATGTTCGTACTCAAGCGTGATCTCTTTTACAACGAGTAACGGTTGGTGGAATTCCAACCAAAACTCCTGTGGGCACGTTAGGAAATTGAGATATGCGGTTTTAGTGAGACGATGATCCATTTTTGTTTTGGACTGCATTTTTTGTTAGGTTCCTGCTCGTGTTATTTTACGCCTAAGCGATAAATAAATCACTTAGGGGCTATCAGTGATGAGCGAAAATATTCTTTCTGTTTTCAGGATCTTCATTCCTGTTTCCAATTTCGAATCCGCGGTCGCATTTTATCAGTGTTTGTTTAGCGCGGATGGCCGTTTGATTCATCGTGGCAGGCATTATTTCAATTGCGGCCCGGTGATATGTGCAGTCATCGAAAATAACGGCCCGCCTATCGCGGATCACATATATTTTTCGGTTGCCGATCTCGATGCTGTTTTTGAAAGAGCAAAGGAACTCGATTGTCTAGAAACGGACGATATTCACGGCTCACCGTCCGGTGAGATCAATATGCGGCCATGGGGCGAACGTTCGTTTTATGCTCGCGATCCGTTTGGCAACGGGCTGTGTTTTGTTGACGAGACCACACTTTTTACCGGAGAACGATAATGCTTATTTACGAAGTGACCGCAACCGTTGACAGCAAACTCACCGCCGAATACGAAAAATACATGGTCGAACAGCACATTCCGGACTTGCTTGCGACCGGACATTTTCAAGCCGCATTTTTTGCTAAGAACGTTTTGCAATACAAAATTGGATATCATGCCGAGTCTCAGAAGCAACTCGATAGGTATTTTGCTGATCATGCCGAACGGCTGCGTGCAGACTTAAAGGAACAGTTTCCAACCGGTATTGAATTCTCGCGGCAGATTTTTGAGATCGTTAAATTATTCCCAAGCCCATAATCTGATAATCTGATTACATGCTGATCTTAGGTATCGAAAGCTCGTGCGACGAGACGGCCGCCGCCGTCGTGCGAGACGGGCGGGAGATCGTGTCATCAGTTATTACCTCGCAGATCGAACTGCACAGGCCGTGGGGCGGAGTTGTCCCGGAACTCGCTTCGCGTGAGCATCTTGAGAAGATCGAGCCGATAGCAGCCGAAGCTCTCGAACGAGCAAATGTGTCTTTGACCGACATTGACGCTATTGCTGTGACTCAAGGCCCGGGATTGATCGGCTCGTTGCTTGTCGGTGTATGCTATGCGAAATCGCTTGCGTATTCTCTTGGTATTCCGTTTATCGGTGTAAATCATATCGAAGGCCATGTATATTCGGTCGTCTTCGAAAATCCCGAAGTTGAATATCCGGCGCTCGCTTTGATTGTTTCAGGCGGTCACACAAACATTTTCTACGTACCGAAGGAAGGGCAATATAAAGTGGTATCGCGGACGCGTGACGATGCTGCGGGCGAGGCATTTGACAAGATCGCAAAGATGCTCGGGCTTGGTTATCCGGGCGGGCCTGTTATCGAGAGGTTGGCGTTGGAAGGTGACGCGAGCAAGGTTAAATTTCCAAAAGCCAAAATATCCGATGGACGGCCTGATTTGAGTTTTAGCGGATTGAAGACGGCGGTTGCTCGATACGTGCATGAAAATGGCATTGCTCCGTCGGAAAACGGCGACTCCCCGACACAAGTCATAAAGAACCTGTCAGCGAGTTTCCAGGCAGCGGTTATTGGGGCTCTAGTCGGAACTTTGGAAAAATTGGCGATCGTGTATCAACCAAGAACATTGATCGTAGCCGGAGGTGTGGCGTGTAATTTGTCACTCAAAACTTCTGCCAAAGATGCAGCAAAACGACTGGGACTGCCGGTTTACTTTCCATCCAAACAACTTTCGACTGACAACGCCGCAATGATAGCCGCAGCGGGGTATTTTCATCTAAAAAATGGTGGACAAGCCGATCTGCGTATGACTGCTGATATTACGATGCGCCTGCAAAATCTTGAAAATGAAGATGCTGATCTGCGAAATCGAAAAGTTCACTATCGATTGTAAATTTACCCTTAATTCATAACGGCCCGAGCCAGCGTAAAGACATTCGTGCTAACGGAGCCGTTTTTCTTTAATACTCGTGCGCATGCCGATGCAGTTGCTCCGGAGGTGAATACGTCATCGACGAGCAGAATATTTTTTCCTTCGATCAATTTTGGACGCGTAACACTGAACGCATTCTTGACGGTTAATTCACGGGCCTTACGGTCCATTCCGATGCGATGGATCGGTGTGTGCAGTTTTCGAGCAAGGCTTTGTTTGTCGATTGGTGTGCTCAGCAAACAAGCGACGATATCGGCAATGATCTCAGCTTGATTATACCCGCGCTCATGTCGCCGGAAAGGAGAAAGCGGTATTGGAATGATCATGTCGATCCCAGTAAGTCCTATCAAAGTTTTAGACGATCGAATAATTGAGTGAAGGTGTGAAGGCAGGGAAGGTTTGGCTTTCAAACTCACGATAGAGGCGGCAAGGGCTTTTTCATAAATGCCAAGAGCAAATGCCCTATCATAGTAGTGATCGTCGCACTGTCGGCAAAAGACGGCAACCGGAGCCGCTCGTTCACCAAAAAAAGAGCCGCATTTTTCGCAGAGCATTTCGGAACCATTGAAGATCCGTGTGGTCGTCCAACACTTCCGACAGGCGACTCCATCGGCGTGATCTTCTACCTGACGCGAACAAACATTACATTCTTGCGGATATATTAATGAAAAAAGAGTATTCCGGAGTGCCGTGAGCATTCGTCAAAGCTTACTCATCGTCTAGCAGGCCCTGTTCGAGCAATTCTTGGCAATCGAGGCAGTAACGTGCCCAGGGTATAGCGGCCAGGCGTTTTTGATTGATGTCCTTTTCACAGTTCAGGCAAGGGCCATATTCTTTATCGTCGATCCGCATCAGGGCTTCGTCGATCAACGCGAGCTGTTTGCTCTCATTTTCCGAAACAGCAAGCATTACATTTTTGGAATAATTCCTTACGGCAAGATCTACTGGATCGGGCGTCTCCGAATCATCTATGGACAGGTCGTTTCCCTTCAGCTTCTCGATCAACAATGCGCGTTCGCGCAGCAGCTTTTCTTTTATTTCTTTCAGTGCGGTTTTGTTCAATGCGGATTTAGTCATTTCTGGTATGGAAAGCCCTTAAGTATTGTGTAAGCCCTGTACAATTGTTCAAGTAAAACGACACGAGCCATCTCATGCGTAAAAGTAAGAAACGATAAGGATAACCTATCGCTGGCACACATCGCAACCTCTGACGACACGCCTTCGGCACCGCCGATGACGAACGTTATATCCTTGAGGCCTTTGTTCTGCCATTTTTCAACTTCATTTGCCAACTGCGGCGATGAAATGCTGCGGCCCTCGACGTCGAGCAGACAGACAAAAGGGCTTTGATTCAGTTTCTCAAGGATTCGTTTGCCTTCAATTTCTTTTGTGTCATGAGATGCTGAATCCTTGACCTCAATGATCTCGCATTTTATGAAATGCGAAAGACGCTGCAAGTATTCCGCTTGCAGCGCCTGCATATTTTTGTCTCTGGTCTTGCCGATCCAGATAAAACGAAACTTCATGGGCTTAGAGGTCGGCGGGAAGTTCGACTTTGCGGGCGTCGCGCCATAGTCTTGCGAGATCGTAGAATTCGCGAGCCTCGCCGTTGAAGATATGGAACACGAAATCGCCGTAGTCGAGCAGGACCCATTCGGCAGAATTGTAGCCCTCGATCCTAACCGGCCTTGTTTGCAACTGTTTCTTCAGCTGTTCACTGATCTCATCGGCAATTGCCTGGACCTGACGCTGATTTGAGCCGGAAGCGATGACGAAAAACTCCGTAAAGCTCGCGATATTTCGAAGGTCGAGCGCGATCATATCAACGGCCTTTTTTTCGGCGGCACAATGTATAGCGAGTTTTACTTCGGGGTCAAGTTCTGCAAAAGGCGTGGGCGTTTCGGCTATTTCAATTTTGACCGCTTCTCGCTGAAGCGACCTCTCTTGTGTTTCTTCCATTAGTTATAAATCTGATATTTTTCGATGTAATTTGCAACCTCAGCGGGAACATCTTTACGCCACGAGGGATCATTTGCTCTAATCTTTTGGCGAATTTCGGTGGCTGAAAAGTCGAGATTGACCGCGTCAGTTATATAGATAGATGGCGAATTGCGGCTGGTTCCTTGAGCCATCCCGAATTTTTTCCAGATGATCCTTTTTCGGATCGCATCGGTGACGTGTCCTGTGCCGATCTCAACTCCAGGACGCGTTACAACGATGTGATTTGATAAAGCCAAAACCTTTTCCCATTCACGCCAGGTCGTGATATCCATCCAAGAATCTGCACCCATCACGAAATATATCTCGTCGTTTGGCAACTCTGCATTTAACCTCGTCAGTGTCTCGACTGAATAAGGGCGTTCCGGCATTTCGATCTCCATCTTTGACACGCGAAATTTGGGTTCGTTTTGTGTGATTAGACAGAGCATTGCATAGCGGTCATAAGCTGATGTCGGACTTTTACGAAGCTTATGCGGAGCGTGAAACGCCGGGATAAACACAAATTCATCAAGGCTGAACTGATCGAGCAGGGCATGAGCAATCGCCAAATGCCCGCGATGAACCGGGTCGAACGAGCCTCCATAAAACGCGATCTTTTTCATCAGAGAAAGTTTGCCACAGAGAACAGAGAGATCACTGAGTTAAGAAATTAAATTAAGCCGTACCAATCTTCTCTGTGACCTCTGTGGTCTCTGCGGCTAATTGATTTATTGCGTCGGAAACAGCATTTACAAGGTCCTTGACGCCGTCATTCGTTACTGACGAAATCGCAAAAAAGGGCTTCTTGTCTTTTTTTGCACGTTTCTTTAGAGCTTCGAGCCGTTCCGGTTCGTCGAGAGCGTCGATCTTTGTCGCGACCACTATTTGCGGGCGGGCGCCAAGATTGGCGTCGTAATTTGTTAGTTCGCGGTTAATGATCTCGTAATCCGAGATCGGATCGCGTCCCGAAAGCGATGACACATCTACCAAATGCAAAATGACCTTTGTTCGCTCGACGTGCCGCAAAAAGCGATGGCCGAGGCCGGCTCCGTCGGATGCTCCTTCGATCAGACCGGGAATATCGGCAACGACAAACGTGCGAAAATCACCCATGTCGACAACCCCGAGATTTGGCTCGAGCGTCGTGAAAGGGTAATCGGCGATCTTTGGCTTG
>CAZGSC010000125.1:0-10237 GCA_964528325.1 uncultured Chloracidobacterium sp.
GGGCATGCCAAATGCCCGCGTCATATTGACGGACACGATGGGCGTCACACGTTTCGCAGTTTCCAATGGATTTGGCTATTACAAAGTTGGTGATCTTCAACTTGGCCAGACCTACACGGTCAGTGTCGAATCGCGAGGCTGGACATTTGCACCGATGACGACGAGCGTTGTGGGTGCGGATCTGGGCCTCGATATAATCGCTGAACCGTAGGAAACCAAAAAAATTGACAGGCTCGACAACTTGTGGTAATTTCTGTGAACCATCGCATTATGTTGATGCGATCCGCTTCAATGTTTTGCCGGCATTTTTTAGGCGGAAACTTTGAAAATGAAGTTCGAATAGAAGAACATCGCTAAACGAATATCATGGTGGAACTTCCCTATGATCTCGCAAACACGAATTCTCAATGTCGTTGGATCCTTGTACGAAAGCGCCAGGGATGGTTCCTCTCAGGCCTGGCAAGATATCTATCTACAATTAGCCGATATTTTTTCTTCCGGACCCGGCACTTTGAGTCTTTACTCCCCACACGACGATCAGTTCACCCGTATCTCCAATACTTTTAGCGAAGATTGTCTGCGTGCTTTTGATACACACTTCAAGTACGTCAGCCCTATTCAAAAGACGATCACTCAAACGCCTGTTGGCAAGACATTTTGGCGTGTCAACGATTGTGCTGATCGCGATTTTCTTAAAACCGAGTTCTATCAGGACTTTGCTCGAAAGCAAGATGTTTACGACATAGCGTATAGCAAACTCTGCAGTCGATCAGGCATTGACGCCCTGATAAGTTTCACTCGGCCAAAGACAAAGCCATTCAACAGAAGCGATCTGGAAGCGATGAGTTTCTTTGTCCCCCACCTTCAGCGCTCCATTCAGATCTTTTTGACACTCGCCGACGTCCAGGCCCAGAATGTGTATCTGAAGGAAGTTGTGAGCAAGAGTCCGCGCGGCGTGATAATGCTAAATCGCTGCGGCAAGGTAGTCTACGGTAACGATGCAGCCAATAACGTCATTGCCGCGAACGACGGATTGGACATTGACCGGAACCAGTGCCTGCAGGCAAGACAAGCGCAGGATATGCAAAAACTCAAAATGGTGCTGAACAGCGTTTTCGATCCGGATCCGAAAAACGCTGTATGCAACGGAGGCTTTCTGCAGGTTTCGCGACCGTCCGGTCTGCGTCCCTTCCAGCTGCACATTTCCCCGCTGCCCAGGCAGAATTTCGCTGGTTACTCTCCTGAAAATATCGCTTTGGTATTCGTATTTGATCCCGAGCAGCGCTTCGAGACAGTCGAAGAACTCCTGCGCAGGATGTATGGCCTTACCCCGACCGAAGCCCGGTTGACCGGTATGCTAGCCAAAGGTTTGTCGCTGAAAGAGGCGGGAGATCTCCTGAATGTCAAACCAAGCACTATTCACACCCACATGAAGCACATCTTTTCCAAAACAGACTGCCGACGGCAGGGCGAATTGATAACGCTCGTCTTCAATGGCCTGGCAGGCCTCAAGAACCTCGACCGTAACGCTTAATAAGTCCCGCTGGGACACTCTAAGAACCGAATAAGCAACTTAGAAAACGCACACATATCCCCTGTTTGGGGGATGACTAAAACGTCTCGCTCGTGCAACCTTATATGGTTTCGTAAAAACTCCCTACCGGGAGGTGAAGCTACTTGACTGGGATCCAACATTTTCCACCGTGAATTTGCACGGCGGGCCAGCTGTAAATGTCAGTGTCGATTAGCGTTCAAACTTTCGATCCTCTGAAGATGTGCTTTCCGTCAGCATCCTGACATCAAGATCGAAAAATGGAGTTCGGATAGAGATACCTCTAGTTAAATGCCGCGAAAGAATGCTTCTTTGATCTCTCAAAAGAGAATTCTCCACGTTCTCGGATCCTTGTACGAAAGTGCGAGAGAGTGTTCCAATGAGGCTTGGTCTGATACATTCACCCAGATGGCCGATATGTTCTCCTCCGGCCCCGGCAGTCTGAGCCTTATTTCGGCTGAAGACGACAGTGTGGATTTTATCGCAACGACCTATAGCCGTGAATGTCTAGGGCTTCTTGACACCCGGTTCCGGGACATTAACCCGATCTACAAAAAAGTTGTCCAAACGCCCGTTGGCAAGACCTTCTGGCGGGTTCGTGATTGTCCGGATCAGGAATTTATCAATACTGAGTTCTACCAGGACCTTTTGCGAAAGGAGAACGTGTACGATATCAGGTATTTTAAACTTTGTGATCACTCGGGCTTGGCGGGCGGGGTAAGTTTCTCGCGCCCGAGATCGAAGCCAACCTTCAGCAGTGACGAATTAGAAGCGATGGAGTTTCTGGTCCCTCACTTGCAGCGAGCCTTGCAAATACATTTGACCCTTTCCGACTTCCGCGCCCAAGGTGAGCTTATGAACGAGGTTATGAGCAAAAGTCCGCGGGGCATATTACTTCTAAATCGCTCAGCTAAGGTCGTCTTCTGCAACGAAGCCGCCGAAAAGATCATTGCTGCGAAGGACGGATTGGAGATCGACCGGAACAGGTGCCTGGTTGCGAGACGGTCGCAAGACACTCAGCAACTTAAAATGGTCCTGAACGGCGTTTTTGATCCTGATCCGGATCGTGCAGCATGCCACGGAGGTTTTCTGCAGGTTTCGCGTCCAACCGGAAGTCGTCCGTTCCAAATACACGTTTCACCACTTTCCCATCAAAACTTCGGAGGCTATTCTCCTGAGAAGCTGGCATTGCTATTCGTATTTGACCCTGAGCAGCGGTTCGGGACCGTCGAAGAACTCCTGCGTCGGATGTACGGCCTTACTCCTGCCGAAGCTAGGCTTGCCGGAATTCTCGCCAAGGGCATATCGCTCAAAGAGGCCGAAGCACTACTGAATGTCAAATCAAGTACCATTCACACCCATATGAAGCACATTTTTTCAAAAACCGAATGTAAACGGCAAGGTGAGTTGATAACAGTCATTTTCAATGGCCTCGCGGGCCTCAAAAACATTTGATCAGCCCTTCTAATAATGATTTAGCAACTCTTAAATAAAAAAACAGCTGATCTTAAAAAAAGTTCCAAATATCCTCCATATAGGTGACGACAATGCCTTTTCGGTAGTCCAATCTAGTTAAGCTTAACATGCGATGTACCAATGGTGTGGGCCTGGTTCTATCGGGTCCACACCAGCAATTAACACCTTTGACGTCGACGGGGGTTAATTGCAGCTTTAGAAAACCGGGGGAGCTGAAAAAACCCGGTCAGCAACAGTAATTGCTGACCGGAGCAGGCTCACCAGGTGAAACGTGGTGTCTCAAATGATGTGACCGTACAGCTTGCATAATAGGACATCCCGTTTCCGTATTCAATAAAAAAAGAGAGAGAGAACCGATCGGTTTTAGCCGGAGATGACACATGGTGCATTCCGGCTCACCAACAAAGTTTCTAATTCTGGTTCGCTCGGCTTGCGATGCTTTTGTCAGCACGACCCTGCCTGATGTGCGATCCAAGTTCGAAAATCATTAACTGAAAAAGGAGAAATAGGAATGTCCAAGAAATCAATTTACTCATCAGCAAATCCCACAAACGGGCATAACCCGGAAAGCACATTGTTCCGCTATCTGAGGCAGCTTCCGTTATTTTAACGATCGCCCTCACGTTGGCCGCTTCGACGGCGATGGCGCAAACGACGGTATATAATGCGGTTCCGAACACGCTGGCACCCAGCTATGCGAGCCTTGGCTTTCAAGCTACGCAGACTGCCGAGTTTGGTGATTATGTTCACCTTGCGGGCACCAACCGCGTTCTTAATACTGTCACGGTGACAATGGTCACTTGGGCACCGAATTCGGATTATCCGCTCATGGGGCCGGGACCTTGGAGTCACAATTTCACCCTAAGTATCTATAATGTCGTCGCTGGATCTCCTTTGAACACCAAAGGATCATTGATCGCGACGGCAACACAATCAAAGTCGGTCCCCTGGCGACCTGCCGCTGACCCGACATGCCCGGGCGGCACCGCTTATCGTGCAGGTGATGGAGCCTGCTATAACGGATATGCCTTCAATCTTTCTTTCGACATGAGCAGTCTGAATGCCGTCCTCCCGAACGACATCATTATCGGCATTGCATACAACACGCAGACTTGGGGAGCGGCTCCGATGGGAGTTGCCGGACCTTACAATTCTCTTAATGTGGCAGCACCGGGAGTTCCAGCGGCAACTGGTTCTGATGCGAACGCTGACCGCGTTTTCTGGAACACCTCGACCGCAGGCTGGTATACAGACGGCGGAGCCGGCGGAGTTGGGATCTTTCGTGAAGATACAGTTTGGGGACCGGACAACGGAACGATACCTTTCAAGGTTACCGCTACCGCCGGACCGGTTATCATCAACGCGGGCCTCTCCAGCCCATTCGTAAATCCGAATGCATGGTGCATTCTCAATGACGAGACCGACACAATCGACAACTCGCTTGCCTCGATGGTCGTCGGGCCCGGAACACCGCCGCTTGGTAACGGCAGCGCTCAGATCATCGTTTCTGGAACACAGAGGAGAAATCTCGCGACGTATCAGTTTAGCGGTACGGTTCTTTCCGATATCAACACGCTAAAGTTCAGCACTTACAATCCGTCGGCGGGTAACGGCGGCAGCGCAACCCGCTCTGGCTACCTGCAGTTTAATGTCGATTTTAACGGCAGCGATACCTGGCAGCGGCGCATTGGATTTGTTCCGAGTCAGAATGGAACCGTTATTCAGAACCAATGGCAGGAATGGGATGCGATCAACGGCGGAGCGGCTCTGTGGTTCTACTCCGGGCCAACCTGGCCGGGAACAGCCACACCCGGAACAACCCTTAGAACATGGAGCGATATTTTGGCGTCCTATCCCGGCGTCAGATTTCGTGTCACCGATTCGTTCTTCGGAGTCCGCGTCGGTGAGCCTTATGCAGACGGCTATACCGAAAATATCGACGCGATCAAGTTTGGAACTTCATCAAGCCTGAAGTATTTCAACTTCGACCCGCTTTCACCCGTGACATATGTGAACGGTGCGTGGGCCGGATCTGCTGCCGGAGCCGATCCTGACGGTGCCGGGCCTGCTACAAGCTTTGGCTACGATGCCTTCGACACGATCCAAGGCGGCATCAATGGCGTCTCGGTTGGCGGAACCGTCAATGTTGCCAGCGGCAACTACAGCGAAGAAGTGAACGTGAACAAAGCAAACGTTTCAGTTCATGGCGCCGGTATTGATTCCAGCTACATCACCGGCCCATACAACACGGGTACGTCAAATACCCTCCTGATGAATGCCAGCGGTGCATTGGTCGAAGGATTTACGATCACTCGCTCAGGTAATAACACGACCAACTGGGCATCTAATATTAAGAATCAGGGCGTAAGTATGAGTGCTTCGGGAACCGGAATGACATTGCAATACTGCAAGATCACCGGGAACAGAAATGGTATTTATGTCGGACAATCCTCTAATGGAAACACGATCCGTCGAAACATCATTGATTTTAACCGTACCGGAGTCCACCTCGTCGATAACAGCAACGCTCTGATCGAGGAGAATTTCATCACTAACAACTGGACAATGGGTATTCTTTATCGCACCGAAGGCGGTCCCGCTCCTACCGGAATTACCGTCCGAAACAACAGGATCACGGGCAACTGGTACAGCGAAGTAGAATTCCGTGAACCTTCCACGGGCAGCAGTCTGAACATGTCCGGAAATTACTTCGGATCCAGCATCACTAGAACAACAACTCCATCTGGCGAGCCCGGCTACACAAGCCAGATCCCCGTCGAGTATGGCGGAGCAGCAGTCGCCCCGGGATCACATCCAACGATCGCTGGCGTCGAGTCTGCACGGATCGACTATTCACCTTACCTGAACGTCGGTACAGACACAGCACCAGCAACGACCGGTTTCCAAGGCGACCTTTCGAGTGTCTCAGTGACTTTGGACGCTGCTGATACCAGCGGCAGCCGAATTCAGGAAGGTATCAATCTTGTTTCGGCAGGCGGAACGCTGTCATTGGCAGCAGGAACGTATCCGGGAAGCGTGAACGTCAACAAGGCGATCAATCTAAAAGGAGCATTTACCGTTAGTGGGTCACTAACGGCAAGTGCGACCGGTGCGTCGATCAGCCCGGGAAACAGTCCCGGAATTATCAATTCCGGCAATCTGTCTCTCGGCGCCGGAACGACCACGAATATGGAGCTCAACGGCACAACAGTTGGCACTCAGTATGACCAGCTGAATGTGACGGGCACCGTTAACATTAGTTCTGCGGCCTCACTCAATGTGACGTTGGGATTTGTACCTGTCACTGGCAACGCCTTTACCATCATCAATAATGATGGCGCTGATGCTGTGACGGGTTCATTTAACGGACTGTCGGAGGGAGCCGTGTTCTATGTTGGGGCAACTTCCCTAAAGATCTCCTACGTGGGCGGATCAGGTAACGATGTTGTTCTTACTGTCGTTGCACTCTGCAACGCTGTCAGCATCGAAAACGAAACTGGCCTGACCGGCGGAACGGTCGATGTTGATATCAGCACCGACAACACCACTGGCCACGGACTGAAATCGACGGATTTTGTTGTTACGTTCAACCCTGCGGTTATTACATTCAACTCGTTCGCACTCGGATCAGTCACCGCGGGCCGTTCGGTCAACATCTTCTCACCGTCAGCCGGTGTGTTGAACGTTTCGATCTTCGGGACCGATGACTTTACTGGAGCAGGCACACTTGGCGTCGTTACCTTTAACAAGGTCGGATTACCGGGAACGTCGACTCCTGTGTCGTTCGGTTCGTTCAAATTTAATGAGGGTACGGCATGTCTCTCAACTGTAGCAGGCTCGGTAACCATAACTGGCGGCACGATCACCGGAACCGTTACATACGGTAATTCACTGGCTCCGGGACCAGCCACTCGCTTCGTTCCGGGTGTCCTGATCAGCGCTGCGGGCAGTCCTGCCGTTTCCGATACAACCGGTGCCCCCGGCACTTATTCGCTCTCTGGATTTGGTGCGGGTTCGTACACAATTACTCCGTCAAAAGGCGGTGGAGTAAACGGTTCCATTACTGGGTTTGATGCGGCAAAGATCGCTCAGTATGTTATTGGTGCCATCAGCTTTACCGGTTCGCAGTTGACCGTGGCGGACGTAAGCGGCTTCGGCGGCGTATCATCCTTCGATGCCTCATTGATCGCTCGTTACGTCACGTCGCTTGGCCCTCCAATGGGATCCACAGGAACATGGCTATTCGGCCCTACGAACAACGTTCACCCAACGGTGTATACAAACATTTCGGGTGAGAATTACTCGGCATTGCTGATGGGCGAGGTTTCAGGCAACTGGGGCGATCCTTCGCCGTTCCGTCCGGCTAATCTGGGCGGACCGGAAAGGCCAGCCACCGTTACCGCACCTCGTTTGACAGCTCCGGCAGACTCCGAAGTGATCGTGCCGGTGAGTATTCAGGGAGCACGCAATAAAGGGATCATCTCTTACGAGTTCGATCTCACGTATGATCCATCGGTTATTCAGCCTCAGGAAAACCCGATAGATCTGACCGGAACGGTTAGTAGCCGGTTGTTGGCCGTGGCCAACGCCGAACAACCGGGAATTCTGAGAGTCGTCGTTTACGGTCCGACACCGATCGACGCCAACGGATTGATCCTAAACCTTAGGTTCGTTGCCGTCGGTTCGGTCGGGTCAGTGTCACCACTATCTTGGGAGCGACTCGTTCTCAATGAGGGCACCCCGCGTAACACGACGATCGACGGGCAGGTAGAGCTTTCCGCCAAGACGTCCAACCAGGCGGAGATCAGCGGTAAGCTGTTGACGGCAATGGGAGAGAGCATCGCGAACACTCGTCTCACATTAACAGATACTGCGGGTCAAACTCGTTCGATCCTTTCAAACGGGTTTGGGCTCTACCGGTTCGGCGGTCTGCAGATCGGTCAGACCTACACGCTCAGCGTTGCATCTAGACGCTGGACATTTACCCCGTTGACGGTCAGTGTTACCGATCAACTTGTAAACGTGGATATGATCGCCGAGCAATAGATCGCCAGTGATCAAATAACCAGAGGCTGTCTGAAGATCATGATCTCAGACAGCCTCTCTCCATTATTGTGCGCTTTGCCATCCTACATCTATCTTGAGTTTTCGCGAGGCAGAACATACACTTGAAAACAAGCGTGAATCTGCCAAATTACATCACACTTGGCCGCATAATAGTCGTGCCGTTACTGGTAGTCGTACTCCTTACGCCGGCGGGCGAGACCTGGTTTGGGATCAACGGCTATGCTCTGGCGATCGTTATATTTCTAATTGCCTCGCTCACCGATATCCTCGACGGCCACTTGGCCCGTCGCCGCAATCAGGTATCAAATCTCGGCAAGCTTCTCGATCCGATCGCTGACAAGCTGCTCGTTTCTGCCGCGTTGATCGTACTCGTCGAAAAACACCTCGCCCCGTCGTGGTCAGTGGTCGTTATTCTCGGCCGCGAATTTATTGTCACCGGCCTGCGTTCGGTTGCGGCCAGCGAAGGCATCATAATCCAGGCACAAAATATCGGTAAGCTGAAGATGTGGGCGCAATGTGTCGCGATCGTTGCGTTGCTCGTCGCGGCCGCTAATGGTAATCCACCGGTTTCAAACTTCGGCCTCGATTATCCTGCCTTCTTCTGGCGCGTCGCAGAAGTGCAAACCGCTTTTTCCGACCTCGCAAATCTTTCGCTGACATCAAATGACTGGAAGGTCTTCGGCTATCTTGTCGGCCGAGGAGCACTTTGGGTGGCTGTGATCACAGCCATATGGTCGATGTATGATTATTTTTCCTTTTTCATTCGCAAACGGCAGAGCAGCTCGGTTTGATCACCATCATTGATCAATAAAAACTCGAAATGAAAAAGGCGAACAAGCTGAATAGCCCATTCGCCTCATGGTCAAAGCATGTGTTGCGGTTACTGTAATTCTACAAAGTCGCCCGGATGGATCTCCGACGCGGTTCGCGTGATGACAACGGTTGCTGTTTTTTCTTTGACGTTCAATACAACAGCTTCACCAGTGATCTTTCTTAGATTCGAGGGTCTTCCGCTTTTGGCTTCGTCGATCGATACCTCGTGGCCTCCCGCATGGCCGCCGGTTTTACGTGGAGCCTGATTCGAGAATTTTCCGCCTTTATACTTTTCACTTTCGAACCCGTAGTCGCGAGCCGACACTGTTTCATTATCGGGCGGGTTGTATGGATTTCCCTTTCCAAGCGGGCGAAAGATAGTAAGGCGATCGCCAACCTTAACATTATCGTCGGCTCCTAGATCAACATAGACAATAAAATCCCTCGTCAAATTTTCCGCTCCGTCACGCGACATCAAAATTCGTCCTCGCGCCTTTCCGGAGTAGTCGGCAAAAAGGTCAAGAGCCGGACGCTGTTCAAATAGAGGGCTGTTTCTCTGATCGACCAACTGAACAAGGTCTCCGAGCAAAAACGCATCACAAGATGATTTGACGCGAGCCACGGAATGATCGGATTTCACGCTAACGACTTCGACGGCGCCGACTTCCTGAACGTAAAATCCCAGATCGTTCTTATGCGACCATTTGCTTTTTACCTGCGCACGCGGACGCACCACTGCAAAGAGATCTCCGACATTAACGCCTTTGTTCGTACCCATATTCAAGTACAGAAAATCGTTACTGGCGTAATTATACTTGTCAGCCTCATCTGTAGCGCCAATGATCCTGTTAGCTTCGCTTATGGCACTCGACTGAATATAACCGGCGCAATAAAGATTGTTTCCGGCCGCAACTGACCAAGACTTACTGCTCTCCATTTTCATGGTCGGCTGCATTGATTGTGCTGCGGCAACCATCGAAAAAATGCCTAACATCAGGCCCGCTAAGAATATCCGACAGTTAAAGAACTTTTGAAAATTCACGATTTTCTCCTTTTGTTGTTGTGTAGTTTACCCCTGCATGGAAGAGCAGGAATACAGGGTAGAATATAGATAACCAGCGCCCAAAAATGACGCCGTTTATATTGTAGCCTCTCCGACACCATGGCGTCAACATTTTTGTTTATTGTTTAACAAGCCCAATTGCGGACGGGATTTGGACAGCGAACACAGATTTTGCTAATATTTTCGTTCGCGACGAGTCCTACACTCGTCGCGTCAGCCGGTGTAGCTCAGTTGGTAGAGCAGTTGATTTGTAATCATCAGGTCGG
>CAZGSC010000126.1:0-9936 GCA_964528325.1 uncultured Chloracidobacterium sp.
TTTCCCGAACGGCGATTATGCTCTGACTGGTTTTGGATCCGGGGCTTACACTGTCACACCATCCAAAATCGGCGGAGTCAACAACTCCATAACTTCGTTTGACGCAGGCAGAATTGCGCTCCATGTTGCCGGGCCGCCAAACCCGCAACTCACCGCCTCACAGTTGATCGCTGCTGACGTAAGCGGAAATGGCATTGTATCTTCATTTGATGCGGCCATGATCGCAAAATATGTTGCGGGTCCGCCATATGCCGCCCCCGGCATCGGCTCGACCGGAACCTGGAAATTTAGCCCTGTGAATCGAAACTATGCGTCAGTTGGTTCCAATATTACTGGTGAAGACTACCTTGGATTTCTGATGGGTGAAGTTTCCGGCAATTGGACGAACACCGGAGCCCGGCCAACGAATCGCCCGTAATTGCGTAAACCTCCACTCCGCTTCGGTCAAGACGATTCGCTGAGCGTGTCTTTATTTGGGTTTGGTGAGGAACAGCAGGTAGATTTTGCTTGAAAAAAAAGGGTTTCGGGAGTAAGCTATTGGCGAATTCACGTTTCAAATTAACTCTGCTGCTCTATAGTTTCTTCCGCCGAGCGTGAATTGTGTTTTTGCCATACATAACAGGAGGCCATCCCATGCCACAGAGATCTTCGTCATGCGTTGTTGTTATCACGTCGATACTGGTCGTTTTTGCAGCTATTATCGCCAATGCCAATTGGGGCAGCGGGTTTGGTTTTAGCGGGCCTGCGGCTGTTGAAGCAGCGAGTATCCAAGAAGATTTGTCAGAAGAAGCCGCATTGCCGTCTTCCGAGCCGATAGCAATGACCACTCCGCTGAATGCGATAACCACATTCGATGCGGCGCTGATCGCGCGCTGGGTTGTTCAGATTCCTCCGGCTCCAATTGCTAATCAGTTGACGGTAGCTAATATCAGCGGTAACACATTTATCTCATCTTTTGATGCCTCGCAGGTCGCGAACTACGTTCTCAATAACGGTAACTCTACCGGTAGTACAGGAACTATCGTTCCACCCGGTCTGCTGATGGGTGATGTTTCCGGTGCCGGGCCGCACTACGACGGTTCGCCGGGAACACCGGCGGTTTCGCTGCCAACGGTGAGCGCGACGCCCGGGATTCTTGTAGTTCCCATAACAGTCGACAACGTTACGGGGCTGGGAGTGATCTCTTACGAGTTCCAAGTTACTTTTGATCCAACGGTCTTGCAACCGGTCTTGCCGTTCCCGTTTTCGACGACCAGTACTTTGAGTAACGGGTGGAATATTCTAAGGAATGCTAATAATTCGGGGCACCTTATTATTTCCGGATTAACTTTCTTTGATGTTTTGACCGGCTCTGGGACTCTCTTAAATCTAAGGTTCCATGTTATCGGAGCGCCCGGACAATCAACTGCGTTGGCCTTTGAGGATTACACCGATCCGGGCGGAAGGATTCATCAAGCGTTTCTCTTCAACGAAGGGACGCCTTCGGTAATTACCAGTAATGGAAATGTTACTGCGTTGGCAGGGCCAACCCTTACGCCGACCAATACGGCAACGTCCACAAACACTGCGACGCCGACCTCGACTCCAACGGCGACATCAACGGTATCGCCAACACCTACGAATACTCCCGTCTATCCTTTTGCGATGGTATCGCTGCCTACGATGGCGGCTGTGCAGGCGACAACGATCTCGGTTCCGGTCACGGTAAGCGATACGACGGGGTTGGGAATAGTCTCGTATGACCTTCATGTTTCGTTCGATCCGGCTGTTTTGACGCCAGCGTCGCCGGCTTATGACAGCACAGGGACACTGAGCAGCGGGATGTCGGTTGTGACGGATACGAGCAATACTGCACATCTTATACTCTCTGCCGATGTGCCCGGCGCGAATCCGCCTTTGGCGGGATCGGGAACACTGATAGATCTGAAATTCGACGTTGTCGGTATACCCGGACGGTCAACCGTATTGGGCATTGAAGACTACCGCGATCCGGGCAATATCTTACATTCCGGATTTAGATTCAACGACGGAAGCGTCCCGGTGGCTTTAAGAACAAATGGAGGCGTTACGATCGCAGCGAATTCGACACCGACGCCGACATATACCGGAACACCGGTAGCGACCGCAACTGCTACGCCTGTTGCCTCACCAGTGATCGGCGGAAGGGTCATGTATGGCAATACTCTGAGTCCGCCGATCTCGCGTCCTATTTCAAACGTATTGGTGAGCGGTGCGGGGCCGCTGACGGTTTCCGGCTTGACCGACGTTTTGGGTTTCTATGAGCTCGGCGGCCTTGGCTACGGCTTATACAATGTGACACCCTCGAAAACAGCTGGTACCGATATTCTCGGGTCGATCACTTCATATGATGCGGCTTTGATCTCGCAGCGTGTTGTAGGAATGATCACATTTAATCCCACACAACAGGCTGTTGCTAATGTCAGCGGCAACACCACAGTCACGTCGTTCGATGCCGCGATGATCGCAACTTTTGTTGCCGGCCCGCCATACACTGGCCCGGGACCTGGTTTTACAGGAACGTGGAGATTTCTTCCGTCATCGGTAACACACCTGGCTGTGTTAGGGCCAATTACTGATAATTTCAGCGCGCTCGTGATGGGCGAGGTTTCGGGAAACTGGAATGCCGCCGGGCCGAGGCCGGCGATCGGGCGAAACGGCCCCTTAAGAAACGCGGCTGTTGCAGCACCGCGTGTTGTTACGCAGGCGGATAAGGAAATCTTGGTGCCGATCGCCGTTCGCGGCGTTTCGAAGAAGGACATTATTGCGTATGAGTTCGATCTCAGGTATGACCCAAGCGTTATACAGCCGATAGCGGATCCGGCCGATCTGGCAGGAACAGTAAGTCACGGGCTTTCTGTTGTGACCAACGCGACGGAACCCGGGCTTTTAAGGGTCGTTGTCTACGGGCCAGTGCCGATAGACAATGACGGCGTCCTGCTGAACCTCAGGTTCAGGGCGGTTGGAAAGGCCGGGAAGGTGTCCCCGTTAACCTGGAAACGAATTATGTTCAACGAGGGCGAGCCACGGGTAAACACGACCAACGGGCGGGTGGCGATCTCTGCGGCCGTTTCAGATTGAACCGTGAGCTAATAGCTTTGGCTAAAAAAAAGACTGTCCCAAATTTTGGGGCAGTCTTTTCACATTGGGCGGTGAATTTGCGGGAGGGAGATTGACACGATGTTGCGACTATGATACAGTGTTGCACGTTATGTTCAGGAATTGGGAAGAGTTTGCCCTTGGGCCCATGGATCCTCGTGAAGACCTGCACGTCACGCTCAACGAGAAGGGCGAGATCATGATCGGAGCTCGGGCGGCGGAGATGTTTGGGCCTCATGATTGGGTCGTGTTGTTATATGACAAATGGAACGGGTGTATCGGCATTGCCCCTATAAAGGAAAGATCTGAGAATGCATTTCCGATTGTTAATAAGATCAAAGGGCGTCACCGGGTGATCAGAGCGGGCAGGTTTTGCCGTTATTACGGAATATTTATTCCGAGAACAACCGCTTGCAAGGCGGAGCTTGATGCAGACGGCACGCTGGTGCTTGATCTGAAGGCGACGCGGGCGGTGCGTAAAGGATAAAGCCGAAGGCCAAATATTGTAGTAAAGTTGCCTTATGGATGATAAATACAATATAAGCAAAAGCAAAAAGCCTGAGACGAAGATCGAGATCCTGGCGGCTAAGATCGAAGAGTTGGTAAAACAGCGCGACCGGTCAACTGACCTTTCGACAAAGCAGACGATCAATGCTGAGATCACTAAGCTGTTTGCACAATATGAAAGACTGAAGCTGTAGGCAGGGAATAGTGGAAAGTTGAAAACGGAAAGTGAGAGATCATAACTTGCCAGGCTTTCGGTTTATCCTATATTCTGTAAATTGGCTTCAGGCTCCGCACAAGGTTTGTGTTGTGAACTCCGCTAGGCGAGGAATCGAGCAACGGTAGCAATTTCAACCTGTGTTGCGATCAAGTCTGGAGCCATCAAATTGCGGAAAGGTGCAAGAGTGGTTGAATTGGCAGCATTGGAAATGCTGTGAGCCTTAACGGGTTCCGTGGGTTCGAATCCCACCCTTTCCGCCAGAATTAAAAGGATAAAGGCGAAAGGATAAAGGCGAAAGTTTGAGCAAGCTTTTGACTTACTTTATCCCTTTGTCTTTATCCTTTATCGAACTAACCGCGATCTTCGTAACCATCGCCAAAAAGGTAAAATCACGAAAGAAATAGCGCCTTCTCCGTTACTTTATCCTTTATCCTTCTCCTGCTCGTCGCTGGCTAGCCAGCCATATACAAAACCAGCCAAAAGGGCTCCGAGGATCGGTGCGACCCAGAACATCCAAAGTTGTGCAAGAGCCCAGCCTCCTGCAAAGATCGCCGGGCCGGTGCTGCGTGCCGGATTGACCGATGTGTTTGTCACAGGGATCGAGACCAGGTGGATCAGCGTCAGGCACAGTCCGATGGCGACCGGGGCAAAGCCCTTTGGCGCCAATTTGTGCGTCGCTCCAAGGATCACAATAAGGAAGAAGAATGTTAAGACTACCTCGGCAACAAAACATCCCGCTGCTTCGTAATGGCCGGGTGAATGTTCGCCAAAGCCGTTCGAAGCAAATCCGGCCCCGAGCGTAAAGCCTGCTTTCTCGCTTGCGATGACGTACAAGATCCCGGCTCCGCTTATCGCTCCCAGCACTTGTGCGACAACGTAAGGTAGTATTTCGTTAGTGGGAAATCTCTTGCCGGCCCACAAGCCGAGCGTAACCGCCGGATTCAAATGACAGCCTGAAATATGCCCGATGGCAAAGGCCATCGTCAGAACGGTCAGGCCGAATGCGAGAGCAATACCTACGTTGCCTGCTTGTGAGCCTGCGAGCACAGCAGTTCCGCAACCGCCGAGAACGAGCCATAGAGTTCCAATAAACTCCGCCGATAATCTCTTTGCAATTGGCATAACACCTCCGCTAGTTGATTTTAAATTGTGGATCTTAGATTTTGGACTTCAGATCTAAAAATTGAATGGCGGAGAGGGTGGGATTCGAACCCACGGTACCCGCAAAGGTACAACAATTTTCGAGACTGCCCGATTCAACCACTCTCGCACCTCTCCGACCTTATAAAGTGTAAAGGATAAAGGGTAAAGGATAAAGTGATCAGATGTTCATTTTCTTCGAGAGCGGAAGAAATCCTGCATTAGGCTTCGGCATTCATCGGCAAGGACGCCGGATGTGATCGCTATTTTGTGGTTTAGATTTTCGCTGTCGCAGATTCGGAAAATACTCTCGACGGCGCCGAACCTTTCGTCATGAGTGCCGAAGACAAGTCGTTCAACTCGGGCATTTACCAGCGCTCCGGCACACATTACGCAAGGTTCGACCGTCGAGTAAACTGTTGCTCCCACGAGACGGTAATTGCCGATCTCGGCGCCTGCCATGCGGAGAGCGAGTATTTCGGCGTGGGCGGTCGGATCACTGCGCCTGATCATTTCGTTTGAGGCGAGAGCGAGTACGTCGCCGTTTGAAGCGACGATAACGGCGCCGACAGGCACTTCGCCAAGATCAGCGGCGCGGCGGGCTTCGAGTATAGCTTTTTGCATCCAGAATTCATCCATAGTTGTTGGCCGGCCGCTTACGAAACGAGTTCGACAAAGAACAATATTCTTGCATACGCTCGGCCAAAATGTTAAACAATAAGTTGCTAAAGCTTTTCACCCCTTCGAGAGCTAAATCGCAAAAAACGCTATGAACGACGAGGTTCGTGCTAGTTCCCAGCCTGTCGATAATGACATTCACATCACGAATGTGCCGCAGTCGTTTCGCGCCTTTGCCGAAGAGGTTCACAAACGCACTCAAAAGCCGCGAAGCACGCCGGTCGCGATCGCCCAAAAATTGCTGCCGGCAGAATTCAACATGGCGATGGTGCATTTCTATCGTGGCGAAGTGCAGCGGTCGAACGTCTGGCGCGGCCGGCTCGATACGACGACCAACTGGGCCGTTATCACAACAGGCGCGACGCTGTCGTTCGTTTTCAGCTCGACCTCCAATCCGCATTTTGCGATTCCCATAAATTCAATACTTGTGTCGATCTTTTTGTTTATGGAGGCGAGGAGATACCGGTATTATGAGGTTTGGGCAAATCGCGTTCGCATTTTGGAGACGGGTTATTTTGGCCCGATGCTCTCTCATCGCACGATACCACCCGACAAGGAATGGGCCGAACATCTCTCAGCGGACCTGATCACGCCGCACTTTACTATCAGTGAATGGGAGGCCGTGGGCCGGCGATTGAGGGCTAATTATCTCTGGCTGTTCATTCTGTTGGCACTTTCGTGGACGTTGAAGATTTACATTCATCCCGTTCCGATACCGTCTGTAACAGAAGCCGAACGCAAAATATTTTGGGATGTTTTTTTTGAAAGAGCGCAGGTTGGCCTCGCACCCGGCTGGCTCGTCGTTGTTTCGGGAGCCATATTCAACGTGATGTTGATATTTGTGGCATTAACAACCCGTAAATTGAGAGATGCATCTAGTGAAGTTCTTCCTCTCGAGAGCTTTGAGTGGCATCCGCTTAAACAAGTTTCCGATTGGGCCGAGAGCAATCTAAAGCGCCGCAACACTATTAGGCGTTCGAAGAAAGCACGGCAGCGTATGCGTTCTGTTCATAAAACCGAAAGTTAATTTTTATAGGAGTCGAATTCGAATTTATATGCCCATTGAACTTGATGACCGTGGCCAGGCGCTTGAAAACGAGTATTTTCATCGCAAAGAGAAGGAACTCATCGCCAAGATGAAAGAGAAGATCGCCGACGAGAACGCGAAAAATCTTGAAATAAGTTGTCCAAAATGTGAAGGCACGCTGATCGAAACTAGTTTTGAAACGATCAAGATAGATGTTTGCGACAAATGTTCCGGTGTATGGCTCGATGCAGGCGAACTAACGCACATTACTCAAAAAGACGAGGAAGGCGGTTGGTTCAGCAAAGTTTTCAGTTAAAGCTTTATGAGACGGACTCTTTCAATTTTGATCTTTGTTGCAGCTCTGTTTGTGTCAATGACGAGCGCACAGGAATCGAGTACAACGATCAATGACAAAGCGGCTGCGCAGAAACTGGTTGGAAAGCACAAGCTTTCGCTTCAGTGGGTAAGCTGGGACTACTTTGGCTCCGCGATGGTGACCAATAAGAAGTGTAGTTCGGGAACTAAAGGCTGCTACCGAATCATCGGTGAACAGAAGGGGCGCGGAAACGGTGATTACCTAAAGATCAATGGAGCGATCCTGTCGATCGACGGCAAGCAATTCAAGTTCAGCGGAACAATTGAAACTCGTGTAAGTCATATCAACGGCGGCAGCCCATGCGTGCGAGCGGGTGAATTTACTTTCAAGATCACCGGAAAGCGAAAATACTGGCGCATGGCGGAAATGGACAATCCGTGCGATCCGGTGACTGACTACGTTGACATTTACTTCTGATCTTCCTTCGGCCCTGTTACGTGTTCTTCGCTCATCGCTGTGGTTTAATTATTTATATGTTGAACTTCGCCATTGAGACGGCGCGTGATGCCGGACAACTCCTACTCGAAAAATTTGACCGTAACATCAAAGTTTCAAAAAAAGGTGATATCAATCTTGTCACTGAAGCCGATCTCGCATCGGAGGCTTTGATCATCGAACGGATCAAATCGTATTATCCAAAACATTCGATACTCGCCGAGGAGTCTGGCAATGCTGTGATCATCGGCGGCGAAAACACTTGGAAATGGATCATCGATCCGCTCGACGGCACTACGAATTATGCACACGGTTACCCGTGTTTTTGCGTAACCATCGCGCTTGAGCACGAAGGCGAGATCGTCATTGGCGTGACGTTTGATCCGACGAGGAATGAATTATTTGCCGCCGAACGCGGACGAGGGGCGAGCCTGAATAACAAGCCAATTCGTGTCTCCGGTACGGAAGAATTAGGCGATGCATTGATCGTAACGGGATTTCCTTATGATTTTAAGCGGCGCGAAGACTTTGCTCGGCATTTAACGCAGTTTTTGATAAGTTCGCGAGGCGTTCGTCGTGACGGCTCGGCGGCTATTGATATGGCGTATGTTGCGTGCGGGCGTTTTGACGGATTTTGGGAAGAAGGCCTTAATCCGTGGGACATGGCCGCCGGAATTTTGCTTATCGAGGAGGCAGGCGGGCAAATCAGTAGTTACGACGGTTCAAAATTCAGCATCTACTCACCGCCTATCCTTGCAAGCAATGGCTTGATCCACTCGCAAATGATGAACGTTCTTCGATAAAAATGCCGCTAGCAAAGTTTACGGCGTTGGCGTCGGCGCGGCCGTGTTTGTCCAGTTACCGGAAACTTCGCCCATGAGCAGTGCCACGTAGTCTTCACCGCTAATACTCGACGTGACTGACGCATAGTTTCTGATCGCAGGTGCAAATATCCAGTTTCCGGCCGATCCCGAACCGGGAACACCGGCTGCATAACGCGCGATCTGTCCCGCATCGAACGATGAGATAGTCCCATTGCCGCTAACGTCAGCCACGATCAGCTGGTTACCTGTCAAAAAGGTCACTCCTGCCGCATGCTGTGCTATCTTTGCTGCATCAAAAGACGTGATCGTTCCGTTCACGCTGCCGGTTTTTGAAGGCGTAACCGCATAAGAACCGGCGCCAAAACCTGTAAGAGTATAAATGCCGCCAGGAAAATCGCTCGTTGTCGAGACATTTATTGAACCGGCGCCGCTTAACAGAACATTTGAAACAAAGCGCGGCTCCGGCGGATTTCCGAGCGCATTGCCGTATGTAATGGTTCCGCTGATCGAAGGCACTGAAGCCATAATGCGTGTTATTGAAACGTCGTTGCCGTCACCGCCGAGATAAGTGATCTGAAACGGCATACCGAGCTGGTCTGCAAAGATCGCACCCTCTGGCAGATTTAGAAATGTGCCGTTGACCGGGTCGGATGCGTCATTTTTGAGAATGACAAAAGTGTCGCCCACAGCAGGCACAAATCCATTCCAAGGGACCGGCGCAAGAGCCGCGTTGTTTAGGTTGACAGAGCCGGTCACGTTGAGTTGGTCATGCCCGTTCGTTCCGGGCGAGGTGCCGCTGATCTTACAGGCATAGACGCCGTTGGTCGTGAATCCTAGGCCGCCGGCAATATTGAGAATGCCGGTCGGTGAATTCAGCGTGCCGGCGCTGATCACACCGGAGGCAACTGTTGTTGCTCCGACCGTTCCAGTGCCGCCAAAGCCGCTTAGCCCGGGCGTGCCTGTTGGAATCGGACCCTGAATATCAACAGGACTGTTCGGGATATTTGCGTCAACGACAAAAAAGCCGTCGTGCAGCGTTATGCCTCCGCTGAATCCGGTGGCAGTAATGATCGCGCCTGCGCCGGTGCCATTCTTGATCACCGGCCCGGAACCTGAGATCAGGCCGATGCCGACTATCCCGGCTCCGTCAATAGTAAGTGCTGAACTGCCAAGCGAAAGGATCACGATCGTGGCCGTAGCTCCAGTGTCGGCGAAAAATGTTTGAGCTCCACTGAGAGTTATCGCGAAATTGATCGTCTGGGTGCCACTGCTGACTGTCAATCCGTTCGTAAGGCGAATGGGATTGCCGCCAAAGGTATATGTGCCGCCTTCAACAGCTATCGAGTTAAAGCTGGTAAGAAAAAAGAGATTGTTGTTATTGGTCTGCTGTGCAGCCGCGGCCGGAAATACGAGGTCGTCACCGGATACCGGAGCAACGTCGGTTGACCAATTGGCTGCGGTGCCCCAATTGGTGTCAGCGCCGCCGCCGTCCCATGTTTTTGTCGCAGAAAACGCGTTGGCCGACAAAAACAGAAGCAAAAAGATAAGGAAATAATATCGCATTACAGAAACTCCGGCGGATCATTTTAGATTTAGAGTTGAATATATGCCAAAG
>CAZGSC010000127.1:0-9876 GCA_964528325.1 uncultured Chloracidobacterium sp.
TCAACAAACTCAATCACGGCCTCGATCTCGGCAACAATCCGATCGGCAAACCAACTGCATTTTCGATCGGTGTCGGTGTAAATCCCGGCGCGGTGAATATGGAAGAAGAAATAAAACGCTTCGAGTGGAAGGTCGAGGCGGGAGCTGAATACGCTATCACTCAGCCGGTTTTTGACACTGCTCAGCTACGACGCTTTCTCGATATGATCTCCCACGTTCGTATTCCTATCATCGCCGGAATTTGGCCGCTTGTGAGTTTCCGCAACGCCGAATTTCTTCACAATGAAGTTCCCGGCGTCGAGGTCACGCCCGAGATCCTCGAACGAATGCGTGTCGCCTCGGACATCAGCAAAGAGGCAGCCCGCGACGAAGGAATCAAGATCGCCCGTGAGTCACTATTAGAAGTGAGGAACGACATACAAGGCGTGCAGGTCTCTGCTCCGTTTGGGAACGTGAAATATGCATTGCAGGTGTTTGAGGCTTTGGATGAGTTTAAACGCTCGTGACCATTTATGGCACTAGCACGATCTTGCCAAGGGCTTTGCTTTCGATAACCTCGTGATGGGCCAACGGGGCGTCTGAGAGCTCCAGCGTTTTGCGGACGACCGGATTTAGAGAGCCGGATTTGAGGCCGTCGAATATCGCTTTGTGAATAAGGTCGCGGTCGGGCTGTAAGGAATTAAAAAGCGACATTCCGTAAACGGTCGCGTCCTTACCCATGATCGCGCGAGGATTGAAATCTAAGCTGCCGCGATTGCCAACAACGACGATCCTGCCAAACATCGCAAGGGCCTCAAAGTCTCTTTGCAGATTGACGTTCGCGAGCATTTCGATAATGATCTCGACGCCATTGCCGCCTGTGATCTCTTTTAGAGCCGCGAGATGTGCGTCGTCGGTGTGATCGAAAACGTGATCGGCTCCTTGTTCAGTAACCAACTTTTTGCCTTCCTCAGAGCTTGCAGTTCCTATGACCGTCAGGCCCGTACTTTTTGCCCATTGGATCGCCCCGATGCCGACTCCGCCTGACGCACCGTGAACAAGAACAGTTTCGCCTGCTTTTGCATTGGCCTTTTGATATAAAGCACGATAGCTGGTTGCGTAAGGGGTCCAAACTCCGGCACCTTGTTCAAAGCTAATGCTGTCCGGTAAAGCTCCTAGCTGTTTCTCCTCGCACAAAGTGAATTCAGCGTAAGTTCCCGTCAAGGAATCGGCTATGTAGACTCGGTCCCCGGCCTTAAATTTCGTTACAGTATCACCAACAGCTTCAACAATTCCGGCAGCATCTTTTCCCGGCGTGTAAGGCAGTTTTGGAGCGTGTGCATGATTCCCGGTGCGGAGATATGTATCAACAGGATTAACGCCGACGGCCTTTACTTTGACAAGCACCTGCGTGCCCATCGGCTCAGGCATCAAAACGTCTTCGACCTTCATTACCTCGGGCTCACCAAATTCGCGAACAACGATCGCTTTCATGATCATTCTACCGTGACCGATTTCGCCAGATTTCGCGGCTGATCGACGTCACAGCCTCGGCGAACAGCGATGTGGTAAGAGAGCAATTGCAAAGGTACGATCGAGAGTATCGGGCCGAGCAGATCGGATGTTTCGGGTATTTCGATAATGTGGTCAGACACTTTGCAGCTCATTGTATCGCCCTCGGTCAAAACCGTCAAAATGATGCCGTCTCGTGCCTTTACCTCAACGATGTTCGAATGCGTTTTCTCATAACGCAGTTCACTCGCCTCATTTCCTTTTTCGCGAGTGTTAACGATAACGACCGGCAGCTTTTCATCGATCAAAGCGTTAGGGCCGTGCTTCATCTCGCCGGCAGGATAGCCTTCGGCGTGGATGTAGCTGATCTCTTTTAATTTCAAAGCGCCTTCGAGAGCGACGGGAAAATTGATTCCCCTGCCGAGATACAGAAAATCCTGCGACCGGAAAAACTCTTTTGAGAGTTCCTCGATCTTTTCCGCATCGTTTAGCAGTTGTTCTATCTTTAGCGGAAGTTCGGCAAGGTCCTGAGCGAGCTTTTTGGCCTGCGTTTCGTCGATCTTGCCGCGAAGCTGGCCGAGATACAGCGAGAACAAATACAACGCAACCATCTGACACGTAAACGCCTTGGTCGAAGCTACGCCGATCTCCGGCCCGGCGTGCGTCAGGATCGTGCCGTCGGCTTCACGCGTGATCATCGAGCCCTGCACGTTGCAGATCGCAAGAATTTTACAACCCGCTTGTTTGGCTTCGCGCATAGCGGCGATCGTGTCCGCGGTTTCGCCGGATTGTGAGATGACGATGATGAGATCGTTCTCGTTCAAGACCGGATCGCGATAACGAAATTCGGAAGCGTAATCAACCTCGACATTCACGCGTGCGAGCTGTTCGAGCATGTACTTGCCGGCAAGAGCGGCATGCCACGAAGTTCCGCAGGCGGCTATTTTGATAGATGTGACGCCGAGAAGATCTTCGTCCGAAATATCCATCGGATCGAGATACACTTTGCCGTTGTCCAATGAAACACGACCCTGCGAAGTGTCGCGAACGGCACGCGGCTGCTCGTAGATCTCCTTGAGCATGAAATGCTTGAAGCCGCCTTTTTCAGCCTGTATCGGGTCCCAAGTGATACGCTGCGTCTTCGGCTCGACAACGTTACCGTCGAAATCCGTTACTCGTACTGAGTCTTTCGTCAGCACTGCTATTTCCCTGTCGCCGAGAAAGAAAACGTCTCGTGTGTGCTGCAGGATCGGCGGTATGTCGGACGCGACAAAAAACTCGCCGTCGCCCAGGCCGATGACGACCGGCGGGCCTTCACGAACCGAGACGATCATGTCCGGCTCGTCCGAAGAAATGATCGAAAGAGCAAAAATGCCTCTCAGTTCCTTCACCGTTTTTCTAACAGCAAGTTCGAGGGACAATCCTTCAGTGTCGATGTAATGGCCGATCAGATGAGCGACGACCTCGGTGTCGGTCTCAGTGTTGAACGTATGTCCCAAAGCCTGTAGTCGCTCTTTCAGTGTCAGGTAGTTTTCGATGATGCCGTTGTGAACGACGACCACCTTGCCTGACTGATCGCGATGAGGATGCGCATTTTCTTCTGTCGGACGCCCGTGTGTCGCCCAACGCGTATGTCCAATGCCGTAATTGCCGTCGAGCGGACTCAGACGGATCGCTTCTTCGAGGTTCCGCAGCTTGCCTTCAGCCCGCCGCAGTTCCATATGATGGTCGCCGTCAACCACAGCAATGCCCGCCGAATCGTAACCGCGATATTCGAGCTTCCTTAAACCGTCGATGATCAACGGCACAACTTGTTTATTTCCAACGTATCCAACTATTCCGCACATAATTTAACGTGTAGCTTTGACTGTGCTGACTTGCTATTCAAAACACAATACTAGCATACGCCCAACTGATTAATTACCAACCCGTTCCCAAACCAAGGTTTCCGTCAGTTTGTCGTCAAAGAAATACTCCTCTCGATATGTCCGATCGGCATTATATATAATTCGAACATCGGCCCTTCTAGCGGTTTGGGTGAACGTTCGACCGTCGGGCGAAAGTGACCATTCCTGTTTCATAACAACCGTTTTCAGAGCGGGTTTAGGAAAAATGTATTGCGTTATCACAAGTTTACCTGCCTCCCAACGGGAAAATGAGCCGGCGTAGCTTGATTCAACCCACTCATCGCCTCGTCCGTCCGTGTAAAGTGTGAATCTGCCGCCTTCAAAATTTGCATCGGGCGATGTTCCCTTTTGCATCTTGAGGGTGACCGCAATCGCAGGCAGTTTCTGTTCGATAACCATTATCGTGTTTAGATCTTTTGACCTTGCGGCGGCAGGTTTCGGAGTTTGGGTCACGCATTTCCATGTTCCGTTGAAATTGGGCTTAAGAACCTTGATTTCGCTTTGCAAACCTTGTGCATGAACGTCATTAACAATGCAAAAGAAAACAAGAAATAAAGCTGGCAAGAGTATTTTTTCCATAAAGTGCTGACGGAATGTCGTGGGATATTCGTCCAATGTAACTAGATTTTGATTCAGCAGCCTTTTTCAAAATTTGGCACGGGGAAAAACCGCGACTTCTAGCCTGATCTTTGCACCGTTTTTATCACTCGAGCCGGAGCCCCAACGACGAGATTATTCGATTCGATATCTTTCGTTACTACACTTCCCGCTCCGGTTGCAGCTCCGTCGCCGACTGTGATGGGCGCGACCAGCATCGTATCCGAACCGATCTTCACATTGTCGCCGATGTGGGTTTCGTGTTTGTTTTTACCGTCGTAGTTGCAGGTGATCGTTCCGGCTCCGATGTTTGTGTTTTCGCCGATGGTTGCGTCGCCGAGATAGGTCAGATGGCTGGCTTTTGAGCCTTTTCCGAGTTTGGTTTTCTTGAGTTCGACAAAATTGCCGACCTTTGAGCCTTCCATCATAACGGCGTGGCCGCGAAGATGCGCCATCGGGCCGACGGTGCATTTGTCGCTTACCGTCGAATCCGTAATAAAGCAATTATCGCGTATCTCGACGCCGTTTCCGATAGTTGAATTAACGATCCGAGTTCCCTGTCGAATAACACAGCCCTCGCCGATAACACTCTCGCCTTCGACCGTTACGTTTGGATAAATTATGGTATCACGTCCGATCTTTGCACGTCCGCTGATGTAAGCAGCCTTTGGATCAACGAATGTTACGCCGCTTTCCATCATCAGCTTTTTGACTGTGCGGCGGCGGATCGTCTTTTCCATTTTGGCAAGTTGACGGCGGTCGTTGACGCCCTCGATCTCGTTCGCATCTTCGCATTGGAAGATAGCGATATCATCGCCTTGCTCACGCAAAATGCTTGGCACATCGGTCAAATAATACTCACCCTGAGCATTGTTGTTGCTTACCTTTGCCAATGCCGCGAACAGTTTCTTCGTATCGAAACAGTAGATACCGGAATTGATCTCGTCGATCTGCTTCTCTTCGTCGGTTGCGTCTTTTTGTTCAACTATCTTTTCAAAAGAACCACTTTCATCACGAATCACACGGCCATAGCCGTGCGGGTCCTTTAGCCGAACCGTCAACACTGTACACGCCGCGCCGTGCTGCTTGTTGTGCTTTTGAATAAGAGCCTTCAGCGTTTCTGAGCTGATCATCGGAACGTCACCGGAAAGAACAAGCAGAATTGAATCGACATTCTCCAAAAATTCGCCGGCCGCATTTACCGCATCGCCGGTGCCAAGCTGCTTTTTTTGCACTGCAAATTCGACCCCGGCCACATCGCTTTCCCTCAAAACCGCGTCCTTAACGTCTTCGGCCTGATGGCCGACAATGACGTGAATTTTACGTGGCTTAAGAGTTGAGGCCGTTTCGCAAACGTGATTAATAAGCGGGCGGCCGTCGAGCTTATGCAGCACCTTGGCGAGATCGGACTTCATTCGCGTACCGAGTCCCGCTGCCATTATGAGAATGTCGAGTTCAGGTTTCACTGTAAATTCAGAGAGTTTTTAATTGCTGACCGAGGCCTTTTCCCTGGGCTGCAGAGCACACAATAACAGGACATCAGCGAGCTTTGCCGGGTTATGTCTTACCTTGTCCCCGTCTTCCAACAGATTACCATAAACGATCTCGGCTCCCTCAATCGTCGCCGGTGAGATCGATCCGTGAATGCCGATCTGTTCGGCACCTTCGCCGGAGTATTTTTGGGTCTGCGAATCGCTGATCGGATGATCGTTTACGATCACATAATCAAAATCGATCGCAGGCGCGTATTGGCGGATGAGTTCGAGGTGATGACGTGCACTGAAACCGTCAGTCTCACCGGGCTGGGTCATCAGATTGCAGACAAATATCTTAACCGCACGCGACGCGGCAATGGCATCAGCCACACCTTTTACCAAGATCGGCGGAAGCAAGCTTGTAAAAAGCGAACCGGGACCTATCGTAATAACATTGGCGTCATGAATTGCCGCCAACGCCTCGGGCATTGGCAAGCAATCTTCCGGATCGAGAAAAAGCCGCTTCATCTTGCCGCCAAGCTGTGAGATCTTTGTCTCGCCTCGCACAATCGAGCCATCGTCTAACTCAGCCGCCAGTGTCACATCTGCAACTGTTGCCGGATAGATATGGCCCTTGCTCGCCAAGATCTCGGACGAGAGTTTGACCGCCTCACCAAAATCACCTGTTATCTCGGTCAATGCCGCCAGGAACAGATTGCCAAAGTTATGGCCGCCAAGGTCTCCGTCGCCGCTGAAGCGATGCCTAAAGAGCTGTGATAGCAAATGCGAATCTTCTGACAGTGCGACCATGCAGTTACGAATATCGCCCGGCGGCAGCATCTGTAGTTCGTCGCGAAGCCGTCCTGAACTTCCGCCGTCATCCGTTACGGCGACGATCGCGGAAAGATCATCAAGCCATACCGGCTCAATGTCACCTGCTCCTACAAAGCGCTTCAATCCGGAAAGCAGCATCGACAGGCCGGTTCCGCCGCCAATAGCGACGAAATTCAGCCCTGCGGGCTTATCGGAAAATAGATGGTGTTTCATTGAAACAAGGAGAGGCGCCAAATCGCGGCAAGGTAAGAGTGGGTTGTTGATTGCACAGAGGTCACGTTCGGCGAGCGCCGCCGATAGCTAAAATTCTAGCATCTTAGGCTAAATGTCGGCAATGAAATATGTTTCACCCGGACAGCGCCGCGTCCCGGCATCCGGCCGCTCGATCTTTTAAACATTTGCATGTAAACAACAACTTTACGATATAATCGGTTGCTGAATAGAGTTCGCATGCCGATGTTATTTGCTCGTCCAAAAAACCGACAGGTTCTTTGACGGTCGCAAATTTCTTATTTGAAAGCCAAAAAGGAGATTAAGACAATGTTCCAGAAACCACTATTTCGCGTGTTGAGTACTTTACCAGTTTTGATTTTTTGTTTGATCCTTGCCAGGCAAATCACGGCGCAAAGCACTGAGTTTACTTATCAGGGGCGGCTGCTCGACAGCGGAATCCCGACAAAAGGAACTTATGATTTTCAGTTTGGTTTGTGGGATGCAGCGGCCGGCGGCACCCAGATCGGTGGAACTCAGACTGTCGCAGGCGTCACGGTCACGAATGGTACTTTTAACGTCAACTTAGATTTTGGTTCAAAGGCTTTTGCGGATGGTGGAACACGTTTTCTGGAGATAGAAGTTAAACCCAGCGCCGGAGGTTCTTATACGATCTTATCTCCGCGTCAGTCTCTGACGAGCGTGCCTTATTCGATTAAGTCGCGGAACGCAGCGCAATCCGACACTGCGCTCGATGCTCAGAAACTCGGCGGTGTGCCCGCGAGCGATTATGTAACAGCTTCGACGGTCGGCAATTCGTTTATTAAGAACGACACCATACAGCAAAGTGCGAACTTTAACATCAGCGGAGACGGATCAGTCGGCGGTAATCTCGGTGTAGGAACCTCGACGCCGCAGTCGAAATTGTCCATAAATGCTAACGGTTACGGACTGACTCACACAAATGGCAATGTCACTCTGGGATCGTTTTTGACTTCTGGCAGTGGCTGGCTGGGAACTCGCTCAAATCATCCGCTCAATTTTTTTACGAATGACGGCGGGGCAGCGATGCAAATCTCAACTGCCGGCGATGTCGGCGTCGGAGTTACACCAGACCCTGCCTGGAAATTCGAGGTTGGCGGAACAGGCAGGTTTCGAACTACCAACGGAAACATCCAACTCAGTACGCCAAACGGCGAAACAGGCACGGTCATTCTTCCGTCAAGCGGTAACCGTGCCGATTTTCGTTTCAACGGTTCGATTATAACGATCGCCGCCGGCACCGGAACGGGTGTTCCGGGAAATACAGGCATCATCATCAAAACGGACGGAAATGTCGGCATCGGAACTACCGCGCAGTTTTCAGATGCAAAGCTTACCGTTAATGGAGGTTCTAACGACGGAATTTCCGCTGTAAGCACGTCAGTGAATGGTTCCGCTGTATACGCTTATAATCCTGCGGGCGGATCGGCTATTACCTCAAATGGTCTCTTTTACGCCTTGGGCGATGTCAAGCAACATGTCTCGGCCAACGGACTTCCAAAAGCCATGGTGGCGGTAACTGCAAATGGCACGATAGCGCGTTGTTACGATGGTAGTGGTTTTCTTCCATCGCCATCATGCAACATCACTGTCAACCCGCCGCAATTCCCAAGTTTTTCCTATGAGATAATTCTTCCATTTCAGGTGAGCAATCGTTTCTGGATAGTTACTCCCGACAGTTCCGCCGGGTTTACCGGTCCGTTAACGGCAGCCGCCGGCCCTGGTTCCAGTGCTGGTAGTTTGCTGGTGACCGTTTGGGAAGGCAGCGCAGTTGCATTGAAACCTTTTCATCTTATTGTTTTTTAAGACCGTCTTGTTCGAGCAAGCTATCAAATGAACAGAAAAATGCAGATCTTTACGGGTTTGTTAGCATGTGTTCTTTTGGAAAAAAACCCTTGTCGTCGTTGGCTCCCGTGTGCTAGATTTAAATGAGCGGTTCGCCGCCCACTGGCTACTCAGCCGCTTTGCCTTAACAATTCATCAAGTTTAACTTGCCTCCTCAGCTAGTCGTTAGCAAAAACCACCACAATGGCAAATTCGCCTTTTATTTTACAAGAACATCAGTTTCAGAGGCTCAAGAGCGTTTTGGCTCGCCTTTGCGTAGAGTGCGCCGCGCGCGTTGTGTTTTTGATCGATCGAGACGGTCAGCCGATCGCCTTTCACGGCGACATTGGCGATATGGACACGACGAGTTTCTCATCACTCGCAGCCGGTAACGTGGCTGCCACAAGCAGCATGGCTCAGTTGATCGGAGAAGACGCTTTTCCGTCGGTTTTCCATGAAGGTGAACGCGAAAGCATCTTTATCAGCATCATCGGCCGCAGCCTGCTCGTCACTGTTTTTGACCAGAGATCGACGTTAGGCCTTGTAAAGATCCGCACAAAACGCGGAAGTTACGATGTGGCCTCGATCCTCGAGGAAGCTACGAGAGATTCGGCAGCTTATCATGTAAATCAGAATTCGTTCTTCTCTGAGATCACGGACGACGATATCGACAGCCTGTTTAGTTAGAATTTGCGATCATGTGATTGATCGTTTCGGAAGATCGCAGATCGACATTCCAAAATCGAAAATAGAATATGACTTTCATCAATTACGCATCAAGGGAGATCAATTGCAAGATCGTTTATTACGGCCCGGGGCTTGGCGGCAAAACTACGAACCTGCAATACATCTATGATTCGACTGCTCCGCAGGCGAAGGGCAAACTCATAAGTTTGGCGACCGAGACAGACCGCACCCTGTTCTTTGATTTTATGCCGCTCGAATTGGGAACGGTTCGCGGGTTCAAGACGCGCTTTCACCTTTACACGGTTCCCGGCCAGGTCTATTACGATGCATCGCGAAAACTGATCCTCAAGGGTGTCGACGGTGTGGTGTTCGTTGCTGACAGCCAAGACGAGCGAATGGACGCGAATATCGAAGCTCTATATAACCTGGAGGAAAATCTTCAATCACAGGGCTACGATCTCAAAGAGATACCGTATGTCCTGCAGCTGAATAAACGCGATCTGCCGAATGTTACCCCTATCGAAGAGCTGTCCAATGAGCTTTGTCGCAAAGGCGAGCCGATATTTGAAGCAGTGGCTACAAATGGAACCGGCGTCTTTGACACGCTCAAGGCAGTAGCCAAACAGGTGTTAACGGAATTAAGAAATGGATAAGGCCAGAATCGGTTGCAACAGCGACTGGTTTTAGCTCGAAATAAGAAAGAGGCTGGGACAAAAGTGTTCCAGCCTCTTTTTATGCTTTGAAGTGGCGGGGCCGACGGGGCTCGAACCCGCGACCTCCAACGTGACAGGCAAGTACTCGCTCTCTTA
>CAZGSC010000128.1:0-9873 GCA_964528325.1 uncultured Chloracidobacterium sp.
TAGGCGTTGGAGCTGCAGTCGGCGTATCGGTTGCCGTATTCGTTGGAGTATTCGTCGGAGTGTTAGTCGGTGTACTAGTCGGCGTACTGGTTGCTGTATTTGTCGGCGTATTCGTAGCGGTATTAGTCGCCGTGTTGGTCGCTGTATTCGTCGCGGTCGGGGTTGGAGGTCCGTTCGAACTTATCGCCCATGGCGAAAATTGTGTAACACCTGACCTCTCGACCCAATTATCAGTAAAATTATTTGACGTTGTCCCTTGCTGTGTCCATGTTCCAGTGAATCGCCAAAGCTGCAGATTGGCCTCGTTATTGCCGTTCAATTCTACATCCAAATAATGAAGCCTGACCGTCGCCGTAAATCCGCTCCCGCCATTCGGAGTAATTGTATAAGTTCGCAGAACCGCGTTCGGAAATGATAAAGGGGCCGACCTGACAAGATTGACATTTACATCTGTCGGCAATGTTCCCCCGACACCGAAACCAATACTATTGAACGGATTGCCAAAGCTAAGCGCCGCTCCTCCACTAATAAAACCTGAGCGTTTCACATTGCCGATCACATCACCGGCGCCCGTCGATGTCGCAGTGCCGGGCATCGTTACTGTTTGTGAGCCGCCGTAGAGATCACTGGTCAATGTAAGGCTGCTGTTCACCGTTATGTTCTGACCAAGGCTTACGCCTAGACCGGTGTTTGCGATCGTCAGGCCGCGGAAAGTTGAACCGGCGCTGCCGCCGATGATTTGAGTTCCAGAACCATTGAACTTAACCATGTCGTTTGTCGAGTTGAAGGCTGTTCCGTCATTCGTCCAATTACCCGTAACGTTGACTGTCGGGTTCCCCACTCCCGCTAAAGTGGCTGTGTTGTCGATCTTGACATTATTGAAAGTGCTGCTGCCGATCGTAAAAGTACCCGCGATTATTCGCAGAAGCCCATTGACCGTGAGACCGGCAAAACCGCTAACGCCGCCAGCCGCATTATTTGTGGAGAGATTGTTATAAGAGGTGATCGCCGATGGCAGTATTTGCGCACCCGTGCCATTATATTCGACGGTGCTGCCCGGCATGATCAGCGAACCGTTTACCGTTATTGGAGTGCCAGGGTGTGAAAGCTTGAGCGTATGGTTCGTTATATCAAGAGTGCTGCCGCTTTCGACAAATACGGCACCAAGTTGAGCATCGCCATCCAGCACGACTGTTACACTTCGCGAAAGCCGTTCTACAAGATTATCGGTAATTGTCCCATTACTCGTAGCGATGTGCTGGGTCACTTCGCCGGGAGTGAAGTTCCCAAGAAAGTAGAAATTGCTTGAGGTGCCCGTGTTAATGATCGAGCCGTTGTTCGTGAACGTCTTGCTATTTCCCTGAAAATTCGTCTGTTGGCCATTGACGTCTAATGTCGCCGTACTCTGGATCGTCAGATCGCTGTTGAGCACCAAAGTATCTAACAACTTAAATGACGCACCGGCGTCGATCTTGAACGGGCCGCTGAACGTGCCGTTGCCGGATGCAGCCCCGCCTTCGATCTCAAAGGGGGCAGTAAAGAATAGCGTGTTGCTTACTGTACTAGCGTTGCCATTCGTCTTAAGCCCGCCTGCGCCTCTGAAAATTCCGCTATTGGTGATTCCAACATAGTTCACTCCTCCTAAAGGTGCGTTAATCGTCAGAAGGTTTGTCGTATCGAGGATCGAACCGTTGTCAACAAGAAAAATGTTGGTGTTGGCCGCGCTGTCAAAGGTCATCGATGTTGATTGCGCGACATTCACTGTTACGTTCTGTGTAAGGCGAAGCAGAAGTCCGGGGCTGTAATTGCCGCTGCCGCCAAATCCCTGCGTTATGCCGTCCGTCGTAAAGTTGCCGCGGAAATATAACGCGTTATAGGTGCCCGAATTCGTCAATAAGCCGTTGTTGGTAAACGTCTTGAGATTGCCCGAGAAGTTCAAAGCCTCTCCTCTTAGGTCGACCGTCCCGCCGTTGTTGATCGTAAGGTCGCTCGTTGACGTCAGCGTGTTTGTGAGCTTAAGAGTTCCGGCATTGTCGATCATTATCGAGTTGCTAAAATTTCCCTGAGTCTGAGTCAAACCGCTTGCCACTTCAAGGGGCACGGCAAAACTGCCATTACTGGTAATTTGGACATTTCCTTGGGTCTGAAACGTGCCTCCCGTGATAACGCCGTTATTCGTAATGACGGCAAGATCAGGCGACGACGGTCCCGCGAAATTCAAACTACTGGTGAGGGTCAAAGTGTTACCGCTCTCGACCATCAGGTCGCGCAGGCCAGTCAAGCTTGTAGATGCCGAGGTCGAAACTCCTACCGCCCTTGAAAGTCCCACCCTTAGGTTGCTGCCGTAATCCCCAACTCCGGAAAAGGTCTGCAAGATATTTCCGGGCGTGTAGTCACCGAGAAAATAGAAAATGTTAAAAGCCGCCGCTGAATTGGTCAGTGTGCCGTTATTTGTAAAGTTCTTGTTATTGCCGAAAAACCATATCTGTTGCCCGTTGATGTCTAATGTTGCGGTGCTCTGGATCGTAAGATCGCCATAAAGAGCCAGCGTGTTTAATAACTTGAACGACGCGCCGCTGTCGATCTTGAACGAACCATTAAATGTGCCATTGCCATTCGCCGCGCCGGTGACGACCTCAAAGGGTGCCGCGACAAAATTCGAACTGCTGACCACGGACACGTTGCCGTTCGTCTTCATGCCGCCTGTGCCGATGATATTGCCGTTCAATGTCATCCCAACATAAGTTGCGCCGCTCGACGGAGCGTTTATGGTCAGCTCATTGGTCGTGTCCAGGATACAACCGCTGTCAATCTGGAAGTTGTTGTTGTTTACCGCGCTGTTGAAGGTCATCGATGTTGAAGCCGCGACATTGACCGTTACGTTCTGAGCAAGACGCAGCTGTACATTCCCGCCGTAGGTTCCGCTGCCGCCAAAGACCTGTGTGATACCGCCGGGAGTGAAGTTGCCGAGGAAGTAAAGTGCATTTACCGCACCCGAGTTGGTCAACAGTCCGTCATTGGCGAAGGTCTTGCCGGCACGAAACCATGCCTGCTGGCCGTTGAGATCAAGTGTTGCGTTGACCGGTATTGTGAGGTCACTATCGAGAGCCAGTGTATTCAACAACTTGAACGAGGCCCCGCCATCGATCTTAAAAGGGCCGCCAAAAGTACCATTGCCATTTGCTGCTCCGGTGACGACCTCAAAGGGGGCCGTGATGAAGTTCGAACTGCTGACCGCACTCACGTTACCGTTCGTTTTTATGCCGCTCGTGCCGATGATATTGCCATTCAGGGTCATGCCGACGTAGTTCGCCCCGCTCGACGGAGAGTTAATGGTCAGCACGTTGTTCGTGTCCAAGATACAACCGTTGTCAACCTGAAAGTTGTTGTTATTTGCAGCGCTGTTGAAGGTCATGGAGGTGGACGCCGCTACGTTGATCTGTACTCCCTGTATCAGCCGCAATTGCACGCTGCTGCCATAGGTTCCAATGCCGCTCCATCCTTGCGTAATTCCGCCCGGCGTAGAGTTGCCAATGAAGTAAAACGCGTTGAATCCGCCGCTATTGATCAGCGAGCCGTTGTTAAGAAAAACTGCGCCGTTATTCGCAAAATTGAATTGCTGGCCGGCGAGATCGAGCGTGCCGCCGCTGTTGATCGTCAGGTTATTAGAGCTTCGCGTGTTGTCCAATGTGACGACGTTGCCATTAGCAATGATCACGTTATCAACTGCGCCGGGAACGCCTGCGCCGCCCCACGTCGCTGAGCTGCCCCAACTTCCTGATTGTGTGCTCGTGAAATTGGCAGCCGGCGACATCCCGTCTGAACGGACGCCAATTCTAGGTTGTACTTGTTCAGGTAAAACAAAAGTTTGGGCCGGCTGTAAGCCTAAGAACTGCCCGACCGAATCCGAAAATGAAAAAACCGCGGCATGTAAGCCCGCGGCTGTTATTAAGAAAATTGTCGTTGTGATTATTGCGTATATTACGACCCTGCCGATGCGGGATCGCGTCAAAATATTGTGCCCGAACATTGCTTTTCACCTCCGATCTTCTCGCGAAGAAAAGGGCAAAAGCGGGGTGGAAAATGCTGCTTCAAGGGCTAAAGTAGTACTCGTTTCTGCCCAATATCAAAACAAGATCATAAGACTCTCCGAGATCCATGTTCTTATCATATTCCTGCTGCGAGCATTAGCTTGTGATAAATATCACAAATGGTAAAACAACTTGTGCAAGCTGACTCACAGCATCCTTCTAACTCAAAACAGTTTGATCTGTCCGTCAGCGGCGGTTACACGCGGATCACCTTCGTTGAACAGGATCCGCTCCCACATCAATGAAGATACCGAACCCGCTGCTCCGACCACTGTGAATCTTAGGTTAAGAAGCAGGCCGTTCCCTTCTATAGGTATCGGGCCATAAACGGCGACTCTCAGCAATCCGGGTTCCTTCGCGTTTGCTACAGCAATAAGCCCGCGGCTGACGGTTCCTGCCAGATCAACCACGTTGGCCTGCGGCTGTATAACCGAAGGATCATATCTGAGATCAAATTCATATGAGATGATTCCCTTCTCAGCCGCGCCATCGACGATCACGGGAACAATGACCTCATTGTCCGCCCAGATGACCAATTGCGGCGCCGTCACAGCGATGCCGCGCTCCGGCCCACTGCCTTCACTTTCCACTTTCCACTTTCCACTATCAACTGCTCTGGCGCCTGTATTCGTCCAATTACCCGAAACTTCGCCCATTAGCATGGCTGAGTAGTCCTGACCTGTGATGTCCGTAGTAACCGACGGGTAGTTCCTGCTCGCAGGAACAAATTTCCACTCCCCTGTGTGCATTCCGGCAGCCGAAACCACAAAGCTGGCGATCTGAGCAGCATCAAACGACGAGACAACGCCGTTACCGCTGACATCAGCAACGATCAACTGGTTGCCGGTCAAAAGACTGATCCCGGCAACATGCGCGGCGATCTTAGCCGCGTCGAATGAGCTAATACCATTCACTCCGCCCGTTTTGGTCGGCGTGACGATATACGCACCAGCCCCAAATCCGGTTAACGAATAAGTGCCGCCCGAGAAAACGGTCACAGTCGAAACCGGAGGCGACCCCGCTCCGCTTATCAATACGTTCGATACAAATTTCGGCGGCGCTGAGGCGTTGCCATACGTAACGGTACCGGAGATCGCTACGCCTATAACCGTGACGCTTCCATTTGCCGTACTTGCCGTAGGAATTCCCTCATTGAAAATACATGCCGGATGAAAGTAAGGGGTAGGATCGGTGAAATCCTCGAAGGTCAGGGCGGTCGATTGTCCGGCCGTGCCGACAACACTGAACTTCAGCTTAAGCAGCGTTCCCGCCCCGGATAATGGGTAACCCGTAAAGGCCGAGATGATCAGGTGTCCGGGATAGGCGGTTTCCGGCGTGACGATCATTGGGCTACTCAATGTTCCGGTTTGGTCGAAAGCAGGTGTTGCCGGCGTCACGACCGCGGGATCATAAGTGACCTGAAAGTCATACGCAATTATTCCAAGACCCGTCAGATCACCGACCGTTACCGGGACTGTGACAACGGAACCCGACGTCCCGCTCACATTAGCCAGAGACACCGGCACCGACGGCACAGGAGTACCCGTCGGTGTTGCGGTCGGCGTTCTCGTCGGTGTATTAGTTGGCGTCCTCGTCGGTGTCGCCGTCACAGTTGCAGTCGCTGTATTTGTCGGCGTGTTCGCGGGAGTATTCGTCGGCGTTCCTGTTGCTCCACAGCCTGATGTAGTCGTAGTGATCGACAGTTCCCAACCGCCGGCGAAGCTGCCCGAGTCCGCTTCCCAGGGATCCATCACGTAAAGCGACCATGTTCCGTTTGGAGTACTGCCGACAAAGGTCGACAGTGCCGAGCCGCCTGCGGGGGTCGGTGCGGGCGCGGGAAAGGTGCCTCCCGGCATGAGGTCAGTCGGCTTGTATGTCCCGGTAAACAACTCACCATCCGGCATGTAACTGAGAGCGTCATCGTCGAGCGTGAGCGTTATGCCCGTGAGAGCAACCCCGTCACCAGCGTCCGACATGATGATCGCGTTCTGTCCGCCCGGTCCGACGAGCATAACGTTCACATCGCTCGGATAAGTGTGGTACAAGCCGATCAGTTTGACCGTTACCTTATAAACACTCCCGCTCAACCCTGACGTCACAATGTTCGAAGGATATGGCGAGCCAGGCCCATGATCGGGTATCGTGATGGACGTCGCGTTCAGAAAGACGTTCGGCGTACACACGGCCGTCGGCGTTGAAGTGGGGGTATTCGTAAGGGTTGCCGTTGGACTGTTCGTCGGTGTTGATGTTGGGGTATTTGTCGGTGTGTTCGCCGGAGTATTCGTTGGTGTGACCGCTGGAGTGTTCGTCGGCGTCGCCGTCGCCGTCTGCGATGAGCACGGCGCACCGTTGTACCGCACGAGTGCAAAATCAGGCATTTCTGATCCGTCGAGACTCACACCTGCCGCGACTATCCTGCCGTCCGTTTGGATCGCCACCGAATAGGCATACTCCTCATAACTGCCGATCGGAGTAATGACTGTGCCGTTGCTGCCAAATGATGTGTCGAGCGAGCCGTCCGTGTTGTATCGAGCGAGTGCAAAATCGTCGAGGTTTGATTCGTCCGTACTATAGCCCGCTGCGACTATCCTGCCATCCGTTTGGACCGCCACCGACGAGGCCCCGTCATACGCATTGCCGATCGGCGTCGTGACGGTACCGCCGCTTCCAAATGATGTGTCGAGCGAGCCATCGGTGTTATATCGGGCGAGTGCAAACTCGTCGTTTGATCCGGTGTTACTAAAGCCCGCCGCAACTATCCTGCCGTCCGTTTGGATCGCCACCGACGAGGCCCCGGCATATGAACTCCCGATCGGCGTTGTGACTGTGCCGCCGCTGCCAAATGACGTGTCGAGCGAGCCGTCGGTGTTGTATCGGGCAAGTGCAAAATCGTCGTTGTTTGATCCGTCGTACCAATAAATGCCCGCCGCGACTATCCTGCCATCCGTTTGGATCGCCACCGATGTGGCGTAAGCCCAACTGCCGATCGGCGTGGTGACCCTGCCGCCGCTGCCAAATGAGGTGTCGAGCGAGCCGTCCGTGTTGTATCGGGCGAGTGCAAAATAACCGTTGGGGGTATCACTTTCACTAATGCCTGCCGCGACTATCCTGCCGTCCGTTTGGATCGCCACCGAATAGGCATAGTCATCCGACCCGATCGGCGTTATGACCTTGCCGCCGCTGCCAAATGATGTGTCGAGCGAGCCGTCGGTGTTGTATCGGACGAGTGTAAAATAACTGTGGTTTGATTCGTCGCTACTCGCGCCCGCCGCGACAATCCTGCCGTCCGTTTGGATCGCCACCGAATAGGCCCAGTCTTGCCCATTGCCGATCGACGTCGTGACCTTGCCCCCGCTCCCAAATGATGTGTCAAGCGAACCATCGGTGTTGTATCGGGCGAGTGCAAAATCAAAATTGTTTAATCCGGGGTCACTGTAGCCCACCGCGACGACCTTGCCGTCAGTTTGGATCGCGACCGACGAGGCATGGTCAATCAAACTCCCGATCGGCGTCGTGACCTTGCCGCCGCTGCCGAATGAGGTGTCAAGACTCCCCGGCGAAGCACACGGCGTCGGAGTTGCTGATGGCGTATTCGTCGCAGTTGCCGTCGTAGTGGGCGTTGGTGTTGGTGTCGACCCAAGGCCAGCGATGACGTAGGCCGCTCCGGAGTTGGAGGAGCTCTCGTTGGGCGTGCTGTTCACGCCCGTTGTGTTGCTGTCTTCAGAGATTGCCCCGACGACCACCGTGTCGCCCGAGACGGCCACCGACCAGCCGAACTGGTCAGCCACCTGCGTGGTGCCGACGGCGGCGGGTTTGAGATATGCCTGCTGCGTCCACACGCTTGCGCTGCGGGTGAAAACGTAGGCCGCACCGGAATCGGTGGAGCTCTCGTTGGGCGTGCTGTTCACGCCTGTCGTGATGCTGTCCTCTTCAGGAGCTCCGACGACCACCGTCTCGCCCGAGACGGCCACCCAATAGCCGAACCAGTCACCTGCCTGCGAGGTGCCGACAGCGGCGGGCTTGAGATTGGCCTCCTGCGTCCACACGCCTGCGCTGCGGTTGAAAACGTATGCCGCACCGGAGTTGGCGGCGCTCTCATCGGGCGTGCTGTTCACGCCCGTCGTGCTGCTGTCCTCTTGATAAGCTCCGACGACCACCGTGTCGCCCGAGGCGGCCACCGACCAGCCGAACCGGTCAGCCGCCTGCGTCGTGCCGACGACGGCGGGCTTGAGATAGGCCTGTTGTGTCCACACGCCAGCGTTGCGGCTGAATACATAGGCCGCACCGGAGTCGGCGGAGCTCTCGTCGGGCGTGCTGTTCACGCCCGTCGTGCTGCTATCCTCATAATGTGCACCTACGACCACCGTGTCGTCCGAGACGGCCACCGAGGTGCCGAAAGAGTCATTTGCCTGAGTTGTGCCGACGTCGGCGGGCTTGAGATAGGCTTGTTGCGTCCACACACCTGCACTGCGGGTAAAAACGTAGGCCGAACCGGAACTGTTGGAGCTCTCATTGGGCGTACTATTCACGCCCGTCGTGCTGCTGTCCTCTCCGTAAGCCCCGACCACCACCGTATCCCCCGAGACGGCCACCGACGAGCCGAACTGGTCATGCGACTGCGTAGTGCCAACGGCGGCGGGCTTGAGATATGCCTGCTGCGTCCACACGCCTGCGCTGCGGGTGAAAACGTATGCCGCACCGGAGTCGAAGTTCACACCGCTCGTGTCGTTGGGCGTACTGTTCACGCCCGTCGTGCTGCTGTCTTCAAAGATAGCTCCGACGACCACCGTGTCGCCTGAGATGGCCGCCGACCAGCCGAAATAGTCACCCATCTGTGTGGTGCCGACGGCGGTGGGCTTGAGATAGGCCTCCTGCGTCCACACGCCGGCACTGCGGGTAAAGATGTAGGCCGCTCCGGAACTGTTGGAATTCTCGTTGGGCGTACTGTTCACGCCCGTAGTGCCGCTGTCCTCATAAGGTGCCCCGACGACCACGGTGTCGCCCGAGACGGATACCGAATAGCCGAATCCGTCAGTCGCCTGCGTGGTGCCAACGGCGCCGGGCTTGAGATAGGCCTCCTGGCCAATGGCCGTAATCTCGAAGGAACGAGCCGCATCGTGAGCCGCACGAATACCATCCCAGTCTGACGACGACAGGCCGTTCGGCGCCGTCAGTCCATCTGGCCGGGTGTTGCTGCTGAGTTGTGTTTGTTCAGGTAAAACGCGCGGTTGGACCGGCTTTATGCGTAAGAAATGCTCAGCCTGGCCCATAATTGAAAAAACCGCGGCATCTGAGCCCGCGGCAGTTATTAAGAAAATTGTCGTTGTGATTATTGCATAGATTACGACCCGATCGATGCGGGATCGCGTCAAAATATTTTGCCCGAACATTGCTTTTCACCTCCGATCTTCTCGCGAAGAAAAGGGCAAAAGCGGGGTGGAAAATGCTGCTTCAAGGGCTAAAGTAGTACTCGTTTCTGCCCAATATCAAATCACATTCATATATTTCATAGACCGCCATGCCCTTCATCATATTCCCGCTTTGAGTTTTAGTTTGTGACAAATATCACAAGCAAAAAAACACTTTACGCCCGCAAGCGGAATTTGTATCTAAACCGAACAAAAGCAAAAAAAGGCTGCCCTTTTGGACAGCCTCTTATACCTCTTTTCGTGCCGTTATCGCTCGTTGATCGGAGTGTATATCAGGTCACGGGCACCTATGTATTCGGCACGCGGGCGGATGAGTTTATTGTTGCCGTATTGTTCGAGAATGTGGCCGGTCC
>CAZGSC010000129.1:0-9847 GCA_964528325.1 uncultured Chloracidobacterium sp.
TGCACACAAATTCAGCCTACTCGACCATCAACCGTATTATCGACGTGTTTCCCGCCGGTCAGCAGGCACAGATCAGAACGCAGCTTTCGCTAGTTCTCGAAGGCATTCTTTGCCAAGCCCTGCTGCCCAAAGCATCGGGTGACGGCCGCGTAATGGCGCTCGAGGTGCTGGTTCCAAATGCTGCTATCCGTAACCTGATCCGCGAGGACAAGATCCACCAGATCTATTCCATGATGCAAACAGGCCAGGATAAATATGGAATGCAAACATTCAATCAATCCCTTGCGACGCTCCACCACAAACGCCAGATATCGCTGGAAGTTGCGATGCAGCGGTCGTCGAACGCTGACGAGCTTAAAGAACTGATAGAACGTGGTTCAGGACTTAATGACGCTTACGGTGCAGGCCAACAGCGTCCTCTGAAGCGCCCGCCGACACCCAACGGCAGCCCTTATGCACAAGGCCGCCCGATCGGAGAAAGGCCGCGAACTTAATATTTGACCGACAGGAGCTATACTCAAATGCCAACATACGCCTTTAAGGGAAGAAATCGACTTAATGAACTAGTTTCCGGCGAACGCGAAGCCGCAACGCAGGACGAACTTCGTGCGTTGCTACGTCGCGAGCAGATCGTGATGACGCAAGCGTCGGAAAAAGGTAACGAGATATCGATACCTAAGATCGGCCGCCGCAAAAAGGTCAAGGCCAAGGAACTTGCCGTTTTCACACGTCAGTTCTCAGTCATGATCGATGCCGGCTTGCCGCTGGTTCAGTGTCTCGACATTTTAGCAGAACAGCAGCAGAATGCGTTCTTTAAGGATGTGTTGAGGCAAGTTCGCCAAAGCGTCGAAGAAGGTTCAACGTTGTTCGCGGCGCTGCAACAGCACCCGAAGGTTTTCGACAACCTTTTCACGCACATGGTAGAAGCCGGTGAAACGGGCGGTGTGCTCGACCTGATCCTGCAGCGTTTGGCCACCTTGATCGAAAAGGTCGTCAAGTTGAAGCGCAGTATCGTTTCGGCGTCGATCTACCCGGCGGCCGTTATTTTGGTTGCTATCGGTGCGATCGCGATCATCATGATCGTCGTCATACCGCAGTTTCAACAGATATTCCTCGGATTATTAGGGCCGGGAGAACAGCTTCCGCTGCCGACGCGTATCGTCATGGCAATAAGCAGCTTTCTCGCCGGTTGGGGCGGACTCGCAATGCTGGTCACGCTTATCGGAAGCGCCGTAGGAATAAGTTTCTACTACAAGACGCCGAAAGGCCGTTGGCAGATCGATACGATATTGCTGAAGATGCCGATCATCGGCAGCCTGCTCAGAAAGATCGCAGTTGCGAGATTTTCACGCATTCTTTCCACACTGCTTTCGTCGGGTGTGCCTATCCTGCAGTCGCTCGATATAACATCGAAAACAGCCGGTAACGTCATTATCGAAGACGCTATTCTCAAGGTCCGTGCGGGCGTTGAACGCGGTGAGAACTTTGTCGATCCGCTCAAGGCAACCAATGTTTTCCCGCATATGGTCAGTCAGATGGTCGGCGTCGGCGAACAGACCGGTGCTATGGACGCCATGCTCGGCAAGATCGCCGATTTTTACGAGGATGAAGTAGACACCGCTATTGCCGACCTGCTCGGTTTGATGGAACCTGTTCTGATCGCGTTCCTTGGCGTGACCATCGGTTCGATCGTTATCTCGATGTATCTGCCGCTCTTCACGCTGATCGGAAAACTTTCCGGCGGCGCGAAATAGCAGAATAGATCTTTCACAAAGGGCAGAACCGGAAACCCTGATTTCCGGGATTTGAAAAAGGGTGCTTCACAGCACCCTTTTCTATTTTTGTTATTGTTGAAACTGGCTGTTACCGCTCGCGGTTCTGATATTGCATTATTCGCTCGACATACTTTGCGATGACGTCGGCTTCGAGGTTTACAGGGTGGTTGGGTTTTAGAAAGGAAAGGTTTGTCATTTCCCATGTCTTGGGTATGACGGCGATGTCGAAATGATCGTCGGCAAGTGCGGCGATGGTGAGCGAGATGCCTTCGACGGTGACGGAGCCTTTGTGGACGAAATACCGGGCCATCTCTCTTGGAAAACCTATCTTTACATTCCAAAAATCACCCTGCGGTTCGGCGGAGAGAAATGTGCCGCGTCCATCGACGTGGCCTTGAACGATGTGTCCGCCGAGGCGTGTTGCCGGCGTGACGGCGCGTTCGAGGTTGACCGGCGAATTCAGCTTCAAACTTCCGAGCGTTGTGCGGTCAAGCGTTTCGGGCGAAACGTCAGCTGCGAACGAAACCGGTGAAACTTCGAGAGCCGTCAGACAAACTCCGTTGACTGCTATCGAATCACCATTATTGATGTCAGAAGTAACAAGTTTTGCGGAAACGACGATCTTAGCACCGGCCTGATGGTTATCGACCGAATCGATCTTTCCTAATTCTTCAACAAGTCCTGTGAACACAATTGTTATCAGCCGGATCTAAAACCAGGGCTTTTTATTGATGACATAGGTTTGGACAAATTCTTCGTCTGATTTTGTGAGGTACATGATGCCTTCGACGATGCCGATGACGCTCATTACAACGGAAGAGATGCCGCAGGTAAAAAATCCGAGACCGAGGGAGAGGGCCAGCATAATAATCCCTTCAGTATTGTAACCAAGAATAAACTTGTGAATTCCTAAGCTGCCGAGCAAAATGCCGCAGAGTCCGGCGGCGAGCTTTTTCTCAGCGCCGGCCGGCTTTTGGGTATAAACCGGCTGCATCGGCGCCGGCGGAGCGAACGGCAGCATTGTCCCGCAGTTTGTGCAGCGTCCGGCCGGGCTAAGGTTTTGCGTGTGACAATTGGGGCAGGTAACGTATTGTGTCGCCATTTATTTATTTCCTCCAGCCTAATTCTAACCTATCGGTGCCGGTTCTATCGCAGACAGTTTTCGGACGTTGATCGATATCGGCTCGCCGTCGTCAACCTCGTTGTAAATATTAACGAATTTATATCCCACACGCACTTCATCAGGTTTATAAGATGACCGGGTGTGGACGACGGCGGCAAAGGTTTCGTCGGTCGCGTTGAGGAGAACCAGTAGCTCGGCGTCTGTGCCTTCGATCTCTTCGCGGGTGATGCCGTATAGCGGCGAATCCGGCGTGATAGGATGCACTATTGTCCACGCAAGCGGCAGGAATGAGACCTTGTCGCGTTCGAGTTCAAGGGCGTCGAAGCGCCTTACGATCTTACCATGTTCCTCAACAAAGCGGGCGTAGATCATCGTCGCTCTGACCTCGATCAACTGATTGCTGCGTCCATTGACGAGCCTAACCATCAAACCCGAAATGCCTCGGTACGGTGCGACAACAGCTACTTCGCTGAAGATCACTCTTGCGGTTGGCCGCGCAAAACGCGCGAAAACAAGGCCGGTGATCAACGCATTGGCAAGCAGGCTGTAATATGATTCGATCGTGACGAGAAGATTTGGAAACAGCCCCGCAGGATGTATCGTGCCGTACCCGATGGTCGCAAATGTCTGCACGCTGAAAAAGAATCCGCGAAGGAAAATGCTCGACATCGGTTCGGAAGAGGTGTCCACGATCGCTCCGGCCCCATTCAACGCATAAAGCGCTCCGAAAATTATGTTGCTCACGAAATAAAGCACCAGCACCAGAAACAGGAACATTCGCCACGACATCGCTAGGAGCGTGTGATAAAGATTGAGAGATGTGAACAGCGACAGGCCGGTGCGGCGGACGTTGAATGTGCCGTCCTGATTGAGCAGACGTTGACGGCTGCCGCGCGTAACGACCGATCCAAAACCAAGATCGCGCTTTTCTTCTTCGGAAAGCTCGCCAACTTCAAGGGTGTTGTTTGAGATCACTTCTGCCACGGTAGTGATGATTATAACTAGGCGTGAAGATAATTGTAAAAACAGATTGGTTTTTGCAAGATTTTGATGCTGAAATAACTCTATGGCCGAAGCTGGATCGCAGGAAAATGAACCGCCAAAATTACGTCGTGCCGAAAGCGGCGACGTCGATACGAATTCTCTAGCAGATCTGCTCGAATGGTTTTTGATATATGACGAACGCACCGCGCGGATGCGTCATGCGAATACAGAAGAGCTGTTTCAATGGAAGCAGAAGTATGATGAGCAGCAGGGAATTGTGACCTATCCATTTGAGAACGCGGAGGCGAGATTTGCTGTCGGCGCGTTTCAGGCTCTGGCTGAAAACAATACGGAACCACTGTTAAAACTCTGGATCAGCGATCTGCTCGAAGCATTGCAGGAATCTCACAAAACTAAAACGGAGATCGCAGAATCGTTTAATTTGGACGAGGACATCGAAGCATTTTCGCTAAGGAAAGCCGAAAAATTAACGACAAACTCCGAAAAGCGGCTTTATCTGACGAGCTGCTGGCTCGAAGTTCTCTGCACCGCCGAAGCGAGATTTCTGGGCTGGGTCTATCAGGAAATATACGGCCGGCCTTTTGCGGCGTAATCTTACCTAAATGTCTGGCACTGTTTTATGTTGCCGCTTTGAAATCCTTTTGCAAACCATGTCATTCGGTCGCGGGCCGAGCCGTGGGTGAATGATTCGGGTACAACATAACCTTGCGTTCGCCGCTGGATCATATCATCGCCTACAGATTGGGCCGCACGGATCGCTTCTTCGGCATCGCCGACCTCGACATTTCCTCTTTTATTAGCGTAAAAGCCCCAGACGCCGGCATAGCAATCGGCCTGAAGTTCAAGCGCGATAGAGGATCGGTTATCCGGCCCGGCTTGTTCAAATTTATCCATAGTGCCAAGCAGATTTTGAACGTGGTGAGCGACTTCGTGAGCGATCACATAAGCCTGAGCAAAATCGCCCGGAGCTTTAAATTCGTTCTTCAATTCCTGAAAGAATGCGAAATCGAGATACAGTTTTTGATCACCCGGACAATAGAAAGGGCCCATAGCGGAACTCGCTCCGCCGCACGACGATGTTGTCTGGCCGGAATAGAGAACCAACTTCGGAGCGACGTAACTAACACTAGCCTGCTGCGGCAAGATCTGTCCCCAAATATCCTCGGTGCTGCCTAAAACAAGGCGGGCAAACTTTTCATTATTGTCCGTTGCTGCATGATTAGCCGCCGGTTGCTGAACGGTTGTCTGCTCCGGCAAATTCTGTAGGAACTGACGCGGGTCGCCGCCGCAAAGCCAAACTGCCAAAGCTATCACTAGTATTCCGAGGCCGCCGCCGCCGATCGCAAGGCCGCCGCGTCCACGGCGATCCTCGATGTTGTCGCTTTCTCTCTGGTTTCCCCAACGCATAACTTGCTCCTTGCCGATTTTCTTGATTTTACCATTTTCCAATTGATGCGCATAAAAACCTGCATTTAGCTTCGATGTTAAATTCACCGCAAACTCTTGACAGATGTGGATTTAGAGGATTATGATTCAGAAACGTTTTAGTTTAGGTTTTCTCTCTCCACGTTTCCGATTCGAAAGGAGGAAATAATGATCAAACTAGATATTGTTAATCTGGTAGCCGACCGCACCGGCGTTCCAAAGCAAAAGGCGGAGCAGGTGGTCGATTCGTTGTTTGAAGCGATGAAAGAAGCTCTTGCGGCCGGAAAACGTATCGAACTGCGCGGTTTTGGTGTTTTTGTCGTCAAACCGCGAAAGCGCGGCGTCGGCCGCAATCCGCGAACCGGCAAAGAGGTTCCGATCCCGGCAGGAAAGACAATACGATTTAAACCCGGCAAAGAGCTCTCTGCAAAAGCCGTAGGATAGAAATTTTTTTAGTATCATTGAGGTTATCGATCGCAGATCGTGAGGACACGCAAGATGTGGCCCCGAGCGAACTGCGATCTTTTTATTAGCCTGCGAAATGACTGAACCGGAAGCAATCGAACAACCAATATATTATGGCCGGCCGGTGATGAAGCCTACCGTTGGCACATGGATCAGGCATCTTTTGCTGCTGGGCATCACGTTTTGCACGGCGACGATCGCCGGTACGCTGTTCCCGTTCGGACATCGCGATTATCTACCACAGGCCGACCCTCAATCGTTTTACGAAGTTCTTCAATTGCTGGCGATGCTGCCTTCGCGCTACGCCGCAATGATCGTCGATATCATAGGCTACCTTTTTACGCATACCTCGGAACTTGTCTACGGCCTCCAATTTTCTATTTCTCTGCTATTCATCTTGATATGTCACGAGATGGGACATTACATCGCGTGTCGTATTTACAGGGTCGATGCGACACTTCCTTTCTTTTTGCCGACGCCGCCGATGATCGGGCCGGCGGGGACATTTGGAGCTTTTATTAAGATACTTTCGCCGATGCCGTCGCGGCGTGCCGTTTTTGACATAGGCGTTGCCGGGCCCATTGCCGGGTTTATTGCTTTGATCCCGGTTGCATTGATCGGCCTCGCAACAATGAATGTTGCCGTGCCGGAACAGCTAGGCAGTATGCAAGGTTCTTTGACCTTTACTGATCCATTGCTGATCAGAATTTTTGCAATACCATTCGGTATAGATCTTAGATATGGGATCGGAAATGCTTTTTACTTTGCTTCGTGGGTCGGGCTTTTGGTTACGGCCCTGAATCTTATTCCGTCTGGGCAGCTTGATGGTGGACACGCAATATTTGCGGTGTTTGGTGAAAAAATTCATCGATGGACCGGCCGTATTGCGTTTTCAGTAATGGCAGTACTGTCGATATTAGGATTGTATTTTTACAGTAGCCCGAGCGGTTTTCTGGTTGCGATAATCCTCGCGATCATGATGCGTATCCGCCATCCGCAGCCGTTCGATCAAACACCGCTCGACACCAAAAGAAAGGTCATCGCATTTCTGACTTTAGTTATTTTTGTATTGTGTTTTGTGCCGTTTCCGATCCAGATCAATTAGCAGCCGCCGGAAGCATTCCTTTGATCTCTTTGACCATTTTTTCAACGTCTTCCTGGCCGTCGAGGGCGATCATAAAGAAATCATAGCTCGTCTTAAAACATACCATTCCATTGCCAAAGAACCAGACGCCTTCGAGCAGCGGGTTGCCGCCGATGATGGTACCGATAGGAAAACCGGTAATATTTTTGGGATCGAATATGTTGGTCATCATCACCGCTCCAGAAGCAAACGAAAATGCTCCGAGCAGCGGTGCTCCGATGCTGGTCGCGATGTCGCGTTCGAATTTGATGCGTTCGGTGTCGGCCTCGCTGAGCTGTCCTTTTTCGATAAGTTCTTCGCGGCGTTTCAGGTAGCCGTCAAAATTCTCGGCTAGCTTTTTGACCGACCAGGTCGGAATCGCCGAATTGAGCAGCCAGTGCGAACTGATACCCGTAAAGACCACACCCAAACCTGCTCCGATGGCCATCGAAACGCCTGTCGTTGCTGCCTTGAACGGATCAGCCTGTGCCCAATCGGCGGCTTTCTTCGCAGAGCTCAGCGCCGAATCAAGCATTGATGCGAGGCTCGATCCAAAACCGACGACTTTGGAAACTCGCTTTGCTCCGGTGCCGACAGTTTGTGCCGCGTCGTCAATGATCTCGCTGGCCTTTTCTGCTGCATCGACCACAACGCCACCGGCTTTCGCACCGGCATCAACCGCAACGTCGCGAACGGGTTCGCTGACGTTCCAGGCAGTTTTAGCGGTATCTGTGGCGGCATTTACAACATCTTCAGTCACTTTTACCGCCGATTTGCCGAGGTCGCTTTTTTCGGCTTCCGTCTTTATGAACTCAGCCCCTTTTTGGGCAGTTTCTGCTACAACGCGAGCTCCCGTCTCGATCTTTTCCTTCAAGCCGAGCTGTGCGTCGATCTCACCAAGCTTCTCAGTAGCTTTTTTCTGCCAGCGGTCAAATTTTTCTTTGTAATCATTCATGGATCAAATTCCTCGACAGTAAACTCTACATTAGATACGTCTAAGAAAGTTAGGATGTTCGTGCCTTATGCGAAATATGCTTCGTAATTCTCTATGATGGCACCATTGGAAAACGGATTCAATATAAATTTGCCTGAGATTTGATATGCTAAATTGTCATTATGCCGATAGTTAGATGCCCAAATTGCGGCAAGGAAACAGAATTTACAGGTAACGAATTTCGTCTATTTTGCTCAGAGCGGTGCAAACTGCTCGATTTTGGGGCATGGGCAGACGAGGAATACAACATACCGAGCGAAACTGCATCTCTTACCGAAGAAGATATCGATGCTATCGAACGCTTGTCGGAGAACAAAAAATGAGTGAAAGCATTGGCATCATAGCGGCGGTCGCATTCTTTCTCGTTTTCGCGGGCGTCGCGTATATTGCTTTCAGACTACTCCGGAAGACGGTGAAAATGGCATTTCGCATGGTGATCGTCGCTGTGATCCTGCTCATTGCTATCGCGGGCAGCATTTCGTTCTGGTGGCTCGGAAGCAGCAGCAAACCCGTGCCGAGATCACGAACCACACAAACTAAATAAAACGCCACTATGTCCGCACCGGCCGCACCGACAGGTTTCTGGAAACGATATACAAGCCTGCCGCGAAACGTGCTTGCCCTGAGTTTTGTTTCGTTCCTCAATGATACTTCGAGCGAAATAATCTACCCGCTTCTTCCTGCATTTCTTGCGTTGAGTCTCGGTGCTTCACCATTTGCGATCGGGCTGATCGAAGGTTTTGCAGAATCGGTCGCAAGCCTTTTGAAATTAGTGTCCGGATATTTGAGTGATCGATTTGGAACGCGTAAGACGCCGGTTCTTGCCGGCTACTCGCTCGCTGCGCTAACGCGCCCTTTTCTCGCATTTGTAACCAGCTGGCCCCAGGTGCTGGTCGTTCGCGTTACTGATCGTGTCGGCAAAGGAATTCGCGGAGCGCCGAGAGACGCACTCATTGCTGAAAGTGTGCCGGCAAACCGACGCGGTTTTGCATTTGGTTTTAATCGGGCGGCCGATCATCTCGGAGCCGTTTTCGGTCCGGTTGCCGCAGCGTGTTTGCTCTGGTTTTTTGCAGCCGATACGCAAAACCCAACCCTCAGCGATTATCAGCAAGTGTTCCTTTTCGCATCTGTTCCTGTGATCGCAGGAATGCTCGTGATCGTATTTCTGGTGAAGGAAAAACGTCATGAGGCTGTCTCTCATGCCGAGCCGCCGAGTCTTTCACTGCGAGGATTTGACGGCAATTTTAAACGATTTCTGTTCGTGATCGCGCTGTTCACACTTTCAAATTCTACGGATGCTTTTTTGCTTCTGCGAGCGGGACAAACCGGTATCACGCCGGTCGTGCTGCCTTTGCTGTGGATGACGCTTCATGTTAGCAAGGTCGTCAGTTCTCTGATCGGCGGAGACCTGTCTGACAAGCTTGGCCGAAAAACGATGATCATAACGGGCTGGCTCATCTACGCGATAGTCTATGCGAGTTTTGCGTTCGTGACTTCGGCGTGGCAAACGTGGGTCTTGTTTATTATTTACGGAGCATATTTCGGATTGACCGAAGGCGTTGAAAAGGCTTTTGTCGCCGACATGGTGCCGGAGGAAAAACGCGGAACCGCATTCGGACTTTACAACTTTGCGTTCGGCATCACCGTTTTTCCGGCATCGCTTCTATTCGGGCTGGTGTGGAATCAGTTCGGCGCCCCGACCGCATTTCTGGCAAGCGCGTGTGTTTCAATTGCCGCGATCTTTCTACTCTTGTCTGTTCGGCAACATAATGCGTAGAGATCATTTACATAGTTTCCATTCTGATACGCGTCCCAGGATCTTTTCACCACAGAGACACAGAGGCACAAAAGAAAAATTATGCCGCTTGATGTTCTTAGGTGCGCGTCCCTGAGAAAAAAGCATAAGGTTGGCGATGCTTGCAAGAGTTACGCGTTTA
>CAZGSC010000130.1:0-6698 GCA_964528325.1 uncultured Chloracidobacterium sp.
TCAAGCATCGTTTGCCTCAGATCAGGCGTCGCCATAGGCGGCAGAGGCAGCGAAATGTCGTCCATCGCGATCGTCACGCGCATACCCGGCTCAAGCAAAGCGTAGAGCGGCTCCATCTCCAGCGGATGATTCACCGCATAACGTATCGCTGCTTCGCGATTAGGCAAGCCCTTGATCGGCGGATTCGGATAAATAACCCGCGTCCCGATCGGCAGATCTTCAATAATAAAATCCTCGCCAAACGGCATGATCCGCGGCGCGGAATCTTTATCAATGTAAATAATAGACTCGTGAGTCTTTCGCCTGAGTTGTAGAGCCATAGGATTTCTCTTATCTGTGTTTATCTGTGACCAAATTTCCTATTTCAAATCTAAAATTGCCCAGTCGTGCTGCAATGCCGTTTGCTTCAAGCGAAAATCCGGACAAACTGCCACAGGATGTCCGACAATCGAGAGCATCGGCAAGTCAGAAATACTGTCAGAGTATGCGTACGAGTCGGACAAATTAATATTCTCGCGCTCGGCGTATTCGCGTATCCATTGAGCTTTCGTCGCGGATGCCATAACTGGCGGAATTATTCGGCCCGTCGAATAGCCGTTGACGAATTCCATATGGTTCGCCTTGTAATCGTCGATACCGAGATCGTCCATAAGCCGCTCGATAGTGAAATCCAAAGCACCTGTAATTACAACCTGCCGCTGACCGATCTTTTTGCCCTTGGCGATCAGGTCGTAAGTGCCGGGAAAGATCGCTGGCTTTAGCACCTCTTCGAAAAGCTCGTCAGAAAAATAACGCAACCGGTCGTGCGAAAAGCCTGCGTAGCTCTTAAAGAACACTTCGTTAAAAACATTTCGGGAATATAGGTCGGCAACACCAAAAAATGGAAGCCTTGCCAATGTGCCGACACTTTTTTTGGCCGTCTGCCACAGCCCCTGCTGCCGCTTGGCATAAAAGGCGAGCGTGTGGACGAGATTGGTGCTCATCAACGTGCCTTCAAGATCGTAAAATGCCGCTGCTTGTCCGTTTTTATTCATTCCGGCTTTGTGTTATGTTAACTTCGATATTTGAAACCAAATGCTAACACGAATAATTGGTTTTAGATAGGCCGGAACGGGCAAAGTTACAATTTAATTACAAATCGTAATTACTTTGTGCCTACATTGTGTAGATAATTTATGAGGCGAGCGATTTTCCCGGGTTCATTTGACCCTTTAACTAACGGCCATCTCGACATTATTAAGCGCAGTTCGCCGCTTTTTGACGAGATGATCATTGCCGTTTTGAACAATCCCGACAAAAATCCTATGTTTTCGGTCGAAGAACGCTGTGAAATGATCAGTGAAGTCTTGCAGACGGTCGAAACAGGTAGTTGCAAGCTGGTCGTCGACAGTTTTTCAGGGCTTACGGCCGATTTTGCACTCAAAAGCAAAGCAACAGCGATAGTTCGCGGCATCCGGGCGGTTAGCGATTATGAATACGAACTGCGGATGGCTCTAATGAACCGCCGCCTCGAACCCCAGATCGAAACGGTATTTTTGATGGCCGGTGAAGAATATTCGTATGTGTCATCGACGCTGATGAAACAGGTCTTCGAATTAGGCGGCCGCGTCGCCGGGTTGATCCCGGAACTCGTCGAGGCCCGCATGCGTGCAAAACTCGGCAAATAGTTATGATCAAGGCCGCACATCACGTCCAGATCAGCATACCGGTCGGAGCCGAAGACGAGGCACGAGAATTCTACTGCGGAGTGCTTGGGATGACAGAAGTTCCAAAGCCCGAATCGCTAGCTGGACGCGGCGGATTTTGGCTGGAGCTCGACGGCTTTCAGATTCATTTTGGCACTGAGGACGGCATCGACCGTGCAAGGTCAAAAAGCCCATGTAGCTTATCTGGTGGCCGACCTCGAAGCTTGGCGTGAAAAGTTAACGACAACCGGTTGCGCCGTAAAAGAAGGTATTCAAATTCCCGGATATGAACGGTTCGAATTTCGTGACCCGTTCGGAAATCGTGTCGAATTTTTGGAAAAGCAAAGTTAGCCACCGAGCACACAAAGATCACTGAGAAAAATATTTCTGCAATAATCCTTTGATTTATCTCTGTGCTCTCTGTGAACTCTGTGGCAAAATGTCTTCTATGTCTTTCCCCGTTTCAAAGAATGTCGCCGCAATGCAAGGTTCCTCGACTCTGATAGCCGCTCAGGTCGCGGCTGACATGCGTGCTCAGGGAATCGACGTGATCGATCTGTCGGTCGGCGAGCCCGATTTCGACACTCCTGAATTCATAAAAAAATACGCTTGGGAAGGCCTACAAAAAGGTCTCACAAAATATACCTCGACGGCAGGCCTGGTGGAATTTCGATCGTCGATAGTCGATTTTTATTTAAAGCGATTTGGTGCCGAGATCAAATCCGACCAAGTCGCAGCCTCGTGCGGCGGCAAACAGGCCTTGTTTAACGCCGCGTGTACTTTGCTAAATCCAGGCGACGATGTACTGATCCCAAAGCCATATTGGGTCACGTTTCCTGCGATAGCCACTTTTTGCGATGCCAACAGTGTCTTGATAGAGACCGAGTCAACCGATTTTGTGCTTACCGCGGAACAGGTCTCATCCGCGATCACGGACAAAACAAAACTGCTGATCCTGAACTCGCCAAACAATCCGACTGGCCGCGTCATACCGCGTGAGGAGATACAAAAAATTGTCGAGCTATGCGTCGCAAAAGGAGTGTATGTCCTGACCGACGAATGCTATTTGTTCTTTGCATATCCACCTGCCGAGCCATTTACTTCAGCATCGCTTCCTCCGGAAATGCGAGAATTTGTTTGTGTTGCAGGCAGCTTTTCCAAGACCTATGCGATGACCGGATGGCGTATCGGCTACACCATTGCTAATCCTGAATGGACAAGGGCAATAGTCAAACTTCAAAGCCATTCCGCCACTCATCCGACTTCGTTCGTGCAATACGCATGTGCAAAAGCTCTTCAGGATGTGGATGATACGATCAATGCCGTCAACACAATGACCACTGAGTACGAGCGGCGCAAGAATTGGTTCATACCTGCGCTGAATGACATCAACGGCTTCAAATGCGCAATGCCCGAAGGTGCGTTTTATGCTTTCGTAGATGTTCGAGAGATGCTGAGCGAACGATTTGCAAGTTCGGCTGATGTCGCCGATTACCTGCTCAGAGAAACTCACATAGTCGTCACCGACGGAAAAGGTTTTGGTGCCGATGGCTTTTTGCGCTTCTCGTACGCGACATCTATGAAAAATCTGGAACGAGCCGTTACCAAAATGAAAATATTGTTTATTTGAGCTTGATAGAATTTTTTTTCGAAGGCCGATTTAGTGGCACGGCAGATCTCTTCGATTTTTCTGCAACACTGTTCACTTCGATCCAGTAGCCATCGGGGTCCTGAAAATATACCTGTTTGATGCCATCCTGACGGATATTTATTTTACGCGGCGTCGTACCTGCCCAATCGGAATACAAAACACCGCTTTTGTCGAGCGATTTCAGAACAGCTTCAAAATTCGGCGTCGTCAGTGCTAGATGAACCGCCTTATTAATCTTGACGTCTTGATCCTTGAGCAGCGATACCAGATGCAACTCTTTACCCTCACCGAGCGAAATCCAACGAGTTTTTCCGGTCCCGCCGGTGGGTGTACGAATTTCCGCGAGGCCAAGTATGGACTTATAAAAGTTTGCCGAGCGTTCGGGATCCTGAACCGAAAGGGCAAGGTGATTAAACGTAAATGTCATCTGCTCGCTTTTCTGCGCATTTACAATACCGACGCATAGAAGCGCGACGACAAAGGTCGTTATTATTTTCATTTATCCCTATTCTCCATAGAAAACCTTGATAGCCAATCATCAGATCATCCGCCCGTCATCATCAATCCGATCTCTTCGGCGGAAGTGACTTTTGGATCGACCTCGCCAACGATCTTTCCTTCGCGAACGACGAAAAGGCGGTCAGCGAGAGCGGTGACTTCTTCGAGTTCGGCGGAAACGAGCAAGACGGCAGTTCCCGCATCGCGAAGCCCGATCAATTTACGGTGGATGAACTCGATCGCGCCTATATCGACGCCGCGAGTTGGCTGCGAAACGAGCAAGAGCTTTGGATCAAGCTCAAATTCACGGCCGATGATGAGCTTCTGCTGATTGCCGCCCGACAGAGATCTTGCTGGCAAAGCTGCGTTCGGCGGACGAACATCAAAATTTTCGATGATCTCGCCGACACGTTTTGCTATCGCCGCATTATTCATAAAACCCGTTGCCGCAGCGACCGGCGGGCGGTAATGCACCCCAAGTATGGAGTTTTCTGCCAAATCGAATTGAAGCAGCAAACCGCGTTTATGCCTGTCCTCCGGAATATGTGCGATGCCAAGCTCTTTTAATTCCCGTGCACTGCGATTGGTCACATCTTTACCATCAAATTCGATCCGTCCGGAAGACGCTTTTGTAAGGCCCGAAAGTGCTTCGATCAACTCTGTTTGCCCATTACCTTCGATGCCGGCTATACCGACGATCTCGCCGGAGTGAACTGAAAATGAAACGCCGTTAACCGCTTGTCCGTGTTTATCAGCGACAGTAAGATTTTTAACTTCCAGGACTATTGCTGCCGGATCTGCATCTGCCTTTTCAACGCGAAGCAAAACGTCACGACCCACGATCATCCGCGCCAGATCTTTTGCCGTTGTTTCGGACGTTTTGACGTTGCCGACCGATTTGCCGTCACGCATAACGGTGACCTCATCTGAGATCGCGAGCACTTCTTCAAGTTTGTGAGTGATGATGATTATCGTTTTGCCTTGTTCTTTCATCCGGCGAAGGATGCCGAAAAACTCTTCAACCTCCTGTGGCGACAGAACCGCTGTCGGCTCATCAAGTATCAGCAGATCGGCGTGACGATAAAGAGCCTTGAGTAACTCGACACGCTGCTGCTGGCCTACTGAAAGATCCTCGATATAGGCGTTGGGATTAACGTCAAGTCTTAAGTCGTTTGAGAGAGCCAGAATATCCGCATTCGCCTTTTCAAGATCGAGATTCGCCGCCGAGCCTGTTTCCGCACCGAGAATAATATTCTCGGCAACGGTCATCGTATCGACGAGCATAAAATGCTGATGAACCATGCCGATGCCGTTGGCGATCGCATCGTGCGGATTCTTGATAACAGTCGGTTTGCCATCAACAAAAATCTCGCCGCTGTCGGCATTGTAGAAGCCGTAAGCAATGCGCATGATCGTCGATTTACCCGCGCCGTTTTCACCGACGATAGCGTGGATAGTGCCCTTTTCGACCTTTATCGAAACGTCGTTATTTGCCGTAACACTACCAAAAGTTTTTGTGATATTTCTTAGTTCAAGCATTTCCTATTTCGCCATAGCATCCGTAACTTTGATCTCACCCGCTACGATCTTCCTTTTTGCTTCTTCAGTTTTTGCGATCACATCCTGAGGAATGAGAGGTTTATTGTAATCGTCCAGAGCGTACGCAACGCCGTCTTTGTCGAGGCCGAAGACATGGAAACCACCTTCGAATTTACCGTTCAAGAGCTCTTTAACGACATCATAAACCGCATTATCAACCCGCTTTACCATCGAGGTCAGAACGAATCCCGGTTTGACGCCGTTCTGGTTTGAATCGACGCCGATGACGAATTTATTTGCTTCGCCGTTGGTCTTGCCATATTGTTCGACGGCATCAAAAACGCCAAGACCTGAATTACCGGCCGCAGTGAAGATAACATCAGCTCCCTTTTCGATCTGGGCGAGCGCAAGTTCCTTGCCTTTGCCAGGGTTGTTCCATGCTCCGTCAGTCACGCCGACGTAATTGACGATCATCTTAATGTTTGGATTGATCGCGCGTGCACCTTCTTCATAGCCTTTTGCAAATCGGTGAATTAGCCCAATATCCATTCCGCCTAAGAAACCAAGTGTTCCGGTTTTCGATTTCGAGGCCGCAATCATGCCTACAAGATAAGAACCTTCGTGTTCGCGAAAAACGAGAGACGCAACATTCTTGAGCGGCGTCTTGCCGTCCTCTTCAAAGATCACGCCATCGACGATGGCGAATTTATTTTTTGGATAATCAAGAGCGACCTTTTGCATGATCGGCCCCTGAGCAAAACCGACGCCAATAATCAGATCGAAATTCTTCTCGGCAAAAGCACGCATCGCCGGTTCGATCGATGTCGGGTTGCCCGGTTCCACATCATAGAGGCAAATGTCGAGGTCCTGCTGGGCACGTTTCACACCTTCCCACGCAGCCGCGTTGAATGAACGGTCATTCTTGCCGCCGATGTCAAAAACGATACCGACGCGTATCTTACAGCCTTCGCGTTTGGCCTCGGTTCGCTCAGCGCATGACGAAACAAGCAGCCCGACAGCGACAATTAGCATTACCGGTAAATAAATTCGATGTTTCATATCAGCTAGACCACCGCTCTTATCAATTTCGTTGTTTTTGGGATTTCTCTGCCTATTTTATACGCGTTTCTCAGTTTTTCGCTAATTGCGTCAGCCTGGTTTGGGCGGCGGCAATAAACGACGCCGATCTCGTCCCCTTTTCCGACGTGATCCCCGATCTTTTTGGTACACGAATAACCGACTGCATGATCGACGCTATCCTCGGCCTTGACGCGTCCGCCGCCTATGTCGCAAACTGCCCTGCCAACAGCAAACGTATCGATCTC
>CAZGSC010000130.1:6708-9742 GCA_964528325.1 uncultured Chloracidobacterium sp.
GTAATGTGCCCGTTCGTCGTCGCCGTGATCTGCACTTTCGACAGCCCTTTTGTAAGTAGTAATTCCGGCTTGTCGCAAACCTTAGCGTTTCCTCCCTGAAGTTCAATATTTTTGCGAAAGGTTTCAAGTGCTTTGCCGCTTTCAAGAGCAGTCTTGATCTTGAATTTTGCGCTATCTAGAGAATTGGCGATCTTACATTGTACTAGCATATGAGCGGTGAGCTCTGTCGATAGTTCGAGTGTAGGCATCATTGCTTCTTCCGCCTCACCGCGGAGTATCTTTATACATTCATAAACCTCAAGTGCATTGCCGACATATTGGCCAAGAGGCTCACTCATATCCGTTATCAAAGCCTGCGTCGTAACACTGAACGTTCTGCCAGTCTCACACAGCGCTTTTGCAAGCTTTAGCGACTCGGCGTATTTCTGAATGAACGCTCCCGATCCCGTTTTGACGTCGAGCACCAAAACGTCCAGTCCTTCGGCCAGTTTCTTCGACATTATTGACGCCACGATAAGCGGAATATACGGCACTGTCGCCGTCGCGTCGCGCAACGCATAAAGTTTCTTATCCGCAGGTGCGATCTGTTTGGTTTGGCCGGCTAGAGCGAGGCCACACTTTTTCAGGACCGTCTTAAATTTTGCAAATGGAATATTAACGTCAAATCCCGGGATCGATTCAAGTTTGTCGAGCGTCCCGCCCGTGTGGCCAAGGCCTCGGCCCGATATCATAGGCACCGCAACGCCGCAGGCGGCCGCGAGAGGAGCAATTATCAGCGACGTTTTGTCACCAACGCCGCCTGTCGAATGTTTGTCAGCCTTAGGGGCATCAATATCGGAAAAATCCATTATCGTGCCCGAATGCAACATTGCTCCCGTGATCGAATATTGCTCGCGCCGATTCAGCCCGCGAATAAAGATCGCCATCACCAATGCCGTGATCTGATAATCGGCCCAGCTTCCGTCGCACACGCCATCAATGAAGGCAGTTATCTGTTCGTCAGAAAGCGCCTTGTTGTCACGTTTCGTCGCGATTATTTCCTGTGGACGCATATGTTTATAAGTTTCGCACAGAACCAAGTCGTTTTAAACGCAGATGACACGGAGATCGCAGAGAGTAAAAAGAACACTACCACAGCAAAACAAAAACTCACGTTTAAAACGTTGTGAAACCTACGTTTAGCTGTTTCTTTCTGTGTTCTCTTTCTTGGCCTGCGTTATCCGCTGACGCTGCGTTTAGATCTTATTAACGATAATGACTACTTCAGCACTCACGGCTCGGCGTTCGCCAATAGAGTCTAGGGTTTCGCCGGTTTTGGCTTTTATGCTGACGTTTTCGAAAGGTATTTCGAGAGCAGCGGCCAAATTGCCGCGCATTTTATCAATATGGGGACGCAATTTTGGCTTTTCTAGATGAATGACCGCGTCTATGTTGCCAATGGTGTAACCCTTTTCCTTTACTAGCCCGACTGCGTAACTAACAAACTGTGAGCTTTCTGCATTTCGCCAGCGTTCCTCTTTATCAGGAAAATGTGTTCCCAGATCACCAAGGGCCAAAGATCCGAGAACCGCATCCGCAGCCGCGTGCATAAGCACATCCGAATCAGAATGGCCTTCAGCGCCGAGATCCGATTCGATACGAACACCGCCAAGGATCAGTGGCCGTCCCACAACGAGTCGATGAATGTCAGTTCCGAAACCTATTCGATACATCATATTTTACACTGTTTCAGCAATGCTTCCGCGAGAATCAGATCTTCCGCACGCGTGATCTTAATATTTCGCGCACTCCCTTCGACCATAGCGATCTTAACGCCAAGTTTCTCAACCAGATAACACTCGTCCGTAATCAATTCTGAAAAATCTGCGTCGTCAAAAGCCTTCCTTAGAATATGGTACCGAAACGTCTGCGGAGTAAGAGCTCGCCGCAGTTGACTCCGATCGATCGTCTTCACGACATACTCACCCTCGATCTCTTTTATCGTATCCGTAACCTCAGCAACTAAACAGGCCGCTCCGGTTTCTGCAGCCTTATCGATCGTTCGACTGATCTCTTCAGTCGAAACGAGCGGTCGGGCGCCATCGTGAACTGCAATGATGTCGTCGCAATGTGCATCAATCGAATCAAGTGCGTTTTTGACAGATTCGGCCCTTGCTTTTCCGCCGGTGATTATGGACCGAAGATTCGAGATCTCAAATTTGCCCTTGATCTCTTCAAAATACTCGCGGCCATCTTCAGACAAAACAAGAACGATCTTGTCGATCTCAGGACATGCCTGAAATCGTTCTAAAGTGTGTATTATAACTGGTTTTCCGAGAAGGTCTACGAATTGTTTTGGCTGCGATCCCGCAAATCTCTGTCCGCTTCCGGCTGCAACTATTATAGCGGTGTTCATTTGGGTGCATAAGCCCACACGTAAGTATGGGCGGTACATTCAACGTGAGTGTTCCGCCCTTACATGCGGGCTTACGCACTATCGTTTATGAATCTATTTCTTCGATTATCGTCGTCTGACGAAGCTCACGGGTAGCCTTCCTGAAACCGAGCGACCGCGAATCGTGAATACCTAATGAACTATCGGTTGCACAATTTGGATCGTCCTTGTCTTCCCATAGCCGTCCGAAGATCATCTTTCCGGCGGTCGTTTGCAGAACGCTCGTGACGGCAATATCAGCTGTCTTGCCGATCAGCCTGCGGGCGTTATCGATAACGACCATCGTGCCGTCGTCGAGATACGCTACGCCCTGATTGTATTCCTTGCCCTCTTTGAGAACAAAGACACGCATTGCCTCACCAGGCAAAACGACAGGTTTGAGAGCGTTGGCAAGTTCGTTGATATTGAGCACCTCGACGCCGCGAAGCTGGGAAACTTTATTGAGGTTGAAATCATTCGTGACTATCACCGCATCAAGCTGAGTGCCTAGTTCGATCAGCTTAAGGTCGACTTCCTTTACAGCCGGAAAATCGGTCTCGACTATCTGAATATCAAGTTTGCTGTTATTGCGAAGCCGCTGGAGCATGTCCAATCCGCGCC
>CAZGSC010000131.1:0-9659 GCA_964528325.1 uncultured Chloracidobacterium sp.
TGAATATCAAGTTTGCTGTTATTGCGAAGCCGCTGGAGCATGTCCAATCCGCGCCGGCCTCGCTGCCGTTTCGACGAATCCGGCGAATCGGCGACCTGTTGCAACTCAGCAAGAATAAAATGCGGGATTATCAATGTGCCGCCCAAAAATCCGGTTTCCGCGACGTCGGCAATACGTCCGTCGATTATCACCGACGTGTCGAGTATCTTGTAGTCACGCTTTATGTTCTTGTCGCTGAATATGCCGCCGAGTGCGGACAGGTCAAGGTAATCGCCTTTCGCCGCTCCGACCATCAGTCCAACATATCCCATAAAAAAAGCCAGTGAGATCGTAAGGAACGTCTGCATTTCTGCGGTAACAGCGGCTTCTTTCTGTATCGAGATCAAAACGCCGATAAGAAATGCACCTGTGATGCCAAGTATCGATCCAACGGCAGCACCAATAAGCGTTTTCAAAGATGCACGGCGAACGCGCATCTCAAATGCGATTATCAGAACACCGACGGCAGCGCCAAGCCCGGCTGACAGCAATCGCCTTGTCTGTTCATCGCCTATACTTCCTAGTCCAAACCGCTGTGTCCGTTCAAAAGGATGCAACAGATACCCCAAAAGGATCAGCATTCCGACAAAAGCGATTCTTAATATGAAGACGTCTAACTTCATTCAAAAAAATCTTAACACGAAAAATGTTCTCGTGGTAAATGATTCAGTATCTTACGACACAGGATAAGTCCCTGCGATCCAATTATTCACCAAACAATAATACTGCTAATAGGGCTGCGATTTCAGACCAAATGCTCTCTGCAGCACATTTGTAAGGGCCGCATTTTCTGGCGTTGAGTGTTCCGCCGTTAGTAACGTGCGGCTTAGCTCAACTGCGTGCTATCATTTGAATTTCAATGGCAAAACAACCGGCGACAATTTTTGTATGCCAAAATTGCGGCTCTCAATCCCGCAAATGGCTCGGCCAATGCCCCGACTGCGAACAATGGAACACGCTGGTCGAAGAGCGTTTTCGCCCAACGGCAGTTGCCGTAAAGGCCGGTGCAACCTATGGTGAATCAACTCCCATTGCATACGGCAATATCGAAGCGCAGGACGACGACCGTACTGCGTCTGGCATCGACGAACTTGACCGTGTTCTAGGCGGCGGCATTGTTGCTGGCTCGCTTGTGTTGATCGGCGGCTCACCTGGCATCGGAAAATCAACCATCGTTATGCAGATGGCAGATAAACTTGGACGAAACGGCACGAAGGTGCTTTATGTTTCCGGCGAAGAATCGGAACGCCAGATAAAAATGCGTGGCGAGCGACTTGGCGTCGAAGCTCAAAACCTTTTTCTATTACCCGAAACAAATCTCCAGGCCATTCTTGCCGAAACCGACAAACTTCGCCCTGATTTTGTCATCGTCGATTCGATCCAAACCGTTTTCAGCGACCAGATCGAGTCAGCCCCCGGAAGCGTTTCGCAGGTCCGTGATGTTGCGGCGCAATTCATGACTTTTGCAAAAAAAACAGCAACGCCAGTCTTTCTCACGGGTCACGTCACAAAAGAAGGCTCGATCGCCGGCCCGAAAACGCTCGAACATATCGTCGATACAGTGCTCTATTTCGAAGGCGACCGCCATCATAATCACCGCATCATTCGCGCGACAAAAAACCGCTTTGGCGCGGCAAACGAGATCGGTGTGTTTGAGATGACAAACTCCGGCCTCGTGCCCGTCGGCAATCCGTCCGAATTGTTCTTGCAAGAACGCCCAGAAAACGCCACTGGATCTGTCGTCACCGTCTGTATGGAAGGTACGCGGCCGATGTTAGTCGAAATTCAGGCACTCGTGAGCGGGACAAAGTTCGGCACGGGCAGAAGAATGACCCAGGGCTTTGATCACAACCGAGTATCGCTGCTGATCGCCGTCCTTGAAAAACGGCTCGGCTTCCAACTTGCGGGCGACGACGTTTTTGTAAACGTTGCCGGCGGAATGGAGATAGACGAACCCGCCGCCGACCTTGGAGTCATTGCCTCGATAGCCTCAAGCTTTCGCAATCTCCAAGTTCCACCTGAGACCGCCGTCTTCGGTGAGGTCGGCCTCACCGGCGAAGTCCGCGGAGTCCTGCAAGCACAAGCACGTGCCCGTGAAGCTCAAACGCTCGGCTTCAAGAAACTGATTTTGCCCGAGTCAAACAAAAAAGGCTTGGAAAAACTGTTGGGAATACGCGTCATAGGGGTTAGGAATTTGGAACAAGCAATGGACGAGTTGTTTTAGGCCGAACCAAAAAGAGTTTGAGAGCGTAATAATCGATGGTCTCAAATCAAAATCTATTTGGAGAAGTTTAAAGCGTGAAAATAAAAATTCTCTTTTTCCTGATCGCAATATTAGTCGCCACAACTCAGTCATATTCTCAGTCGCACACCAAAGACGAGACAGCATTCAAGTCCCTCATCAAACAAATGACCGATGCTCAAATGGCGTATAATGCTGCCGCACTCGATAAGATCCTCACTTCCGACTACATCGAGGTTTCACCGGCCGGCGAATTCGATCCGCGTGCCAAAGTTTTGGGATTTTACACGCCTAAAGCAAAGGCTGATGCCGGAAGCATTTCAACTTCGCTCGAAGTAACGGACTATTCGATTCGCTTATACTACAAATTTGCTATTGCCATCGTCCGGCTCAATTACACGATAGTCACCGAAGGCCAACCTCTGCCGCCACGAAGCATGCGTGCGATGGTGATCTTTCGAAAGGAGAGGGGATCGTGGAAAATTGCCTCGGCTCAGTACACTGGAATTCGTTCGCCACAGTCTCAAAAGCCAAATTAAAGCCCATCATCACTAGCCATTATTTTCTCGAGAACAGCATCGCGCTTGGCGCGTATATCGGTAACGCGCGGGCTTGGGTCATCGGCAGCAAATGTCGGAGGCGGTACAAAAGGATCGACCTGTAGCGGCACTCCTTCGATATCAAGTCGATGGGCGATTATCTTTGAGATCAGTTCTTGCTCAAATTCGCAGATATCGATAAATTTAACGCCGATGCCGGTGTGGTCAAAGCGATACAGAGCTTTGCAGTACAGCGGCAGAAAATTCTTATTCGGCAGTTCGATCTCCATTCGAAACTCGTCTCCGACATAGATATTCTCTTCCCATCCGGTAAAGCAGCCGCCAATGCTGATCTGCTGCAGCCGCGTTTCCTGCTTTTCGCCGAATTTTGTGTAGATGATCGCGGGAATGTCCAACGAAAATCGGATGTGTTGTCGTTGATTTATCGACATTTGGTGACGGACGAAAGAAAAGTGGAATTCAGACGGCCTAGTTATATCTTAACGATTCTGTCGCATACTGCGCAACATTTTTAATTCACATGATGCATAAGCCCGCACATGAGTAAGGGCGGTACACTCAGCCCTGAATGTACCACCCTTAATGTGCGCCTTGCCCATTTGATCGGGGATCAATTATTCGCAGCTTCCGTCTTTGCACAATGCGTGTTAAACGCATCGATCAAAGCCTGGGCGATGATTGCCGGCGGACGGCCTTCGAGGTCGCGACGTTCGAACAATTGCACCAGTTCACCGTTCTTCAAAAAACCAATTGACGGCGACGAAGGCATACAGCCTGTAAAGTATTCTCGTGCTGTTTCGGTCGCGTCGATGTCAGCACCGGCAAACACAGTGATCGATCGATCCGGTTTGTTCGGCGAATTTTGCAGTGCCATTGCAATACCGGGACGAACACCACCCGCCGCACAGCCGCAAACTGAATTGACAACTATCATAAGCGTACCGTCGGTGTTCTTAACTGCATCGTTCACAGCTTCCGTTGTCGTAGTTTCTTCGATCCCAAGCTGCGCTAATTCCTGACGCATTCCGTGGATCATGATTTCTGGATATGGCATAAAATTTCCTCTTATTTAACTAATAAAATACAAATAATTTCAAATCAATAAATTTGCGACCCGGATGCGGGCCCACAGATCAGGAAACCTGACCTTTTTTTCAAGTATTCAATACGGAGAATGGAAAGTCAAGCAGATACCTTAGCCCGCATTTGAATTAGTGAGAAACAGTCAGCATTGAATGGACGGACCTTACTCACCCGCGGACTTATGCTTTGATTTTCGACTCTGTTTGCCCTGCCGATTTCTTTTCTCTAAAATGATTTTCGATCGGCTTCATCATTTAACTTAACAAATAAATGGCAATCGAGATCGAAAAGAAATACCGGATCGACAAGAAACGACTGGTTGAACTTACTGCGAAACTCGGCGAGCTCGGCGCAACGTTTTCCTACGAGACCTTTGAGGAAAACTACCTCCATCGCGGCGGCCAGCTCGAAGGCGGTACTGCATTTCTTCGTCTTCGAAAGACCAATACCGTCAACACTCTCACCTACAAAGAAAAAGTCGTTACCAACGGCGATTTCAAGCACCAGATCGAATTTGAAACCGACGTATCCGATGTCGAGGCAACGGAGCACATCATCGAAAAGCTCGGCTACAAACTCTCCGTCGTTTACGAGAAACACCGGAAAGCGTGGCACCTTGGCAACGTCGAAGTCGTTCTCGATGAACTCCCCTTCGGTTATTTCATGGAGATCGAAGGTTCGATGAAAGATATCCTCAAAACCGAAAAGCTTCTCAAGGCCGGCGATCTCGAAGTTGAAGCTCGCGGCTATCCACGGCTGACCCTCAAATACGGCAAAGCGAACGGCGAAGTGATGGAAGCGAGATTTGAGAAGAAAACTACTGTCTAACCCAGATTATCGACCCCAACAAAATACATTTGCGCATCAAACCCCTTATCGCCGCGATGCCCAACTTTCTTGTATGTACCGTCCGGTTTCAGGACATGAGCGTTCACGTCATCCTTTAAATAAGACGGAAGGAGTTCATTTTTGAGATAGTCCCTGATCTCGGGATCAAGGATCGGCGTTACGACCTCGACCCGTGTATCAAAGCTGCGGTGCATCAGGTCCGCGCTGCCGATATAAACCTCTTCGGCACCGGCGTTGGCAAAATAGAAAACACGGCTGTGTTCGAGAAATCGCCCGATGATCGAGCGAACGCGGATGTTCTCTGAAATGCCTTTTATTCCGGGCCGCAGAGCGCATATTCCGCGAATTATCAGATCGATCTCGACACCAGCCTGCGAAGCTTTGTAAAGCTCTTCGATCACCTGAAAATCGGTGATGCTGTTTGCCTTGATAATGATCCGTGCGTCCTTATTTGCCTTCTGGTTCTTCACTTCACGTCGAATGAGTGCGATCAGCCGGTCACGTAAATGAAGCGGCGCAACTATCAGCCGTTTGTATTTGTCCTGCTGCGAATATCCCGTCAAAAAATTGAACAGGCTGCTCGCGTCTTCGCCGATCTCTTCATCAGCCGTCAGCAACCCGATGTCTGTATACATTCGCGCCGTCAGTGGATTATAGTTCCCGGTCGCGAGATGAACGTAACGCACAAGTTTGTCCTTTTCACGGCGAACGACCAGCAGAACCTTTGAGTGCGTTTTCAACGTGCTGATACCGTAAACCACATGCACGCCTTCATTCTCCAGCCTACGAGCCCATTCGATATTATTCTCTTCGTCAAAGCGCGCCTTCAGCTCGACAAGAGCTGTGACCTGCTTACCAAGACGACTCGCGCGCATCAGCGAATTAACGATCGGTGAATCTTTACCCGTTCGGTACAAACATATTTTGATGGCCTGAACATTCGGATCCTCGGCAGCACGCGAGATAAAATCCGCAACCGTGCTAAACGAAGTGTAAGGATGATGCAGCAAAATATCCTGCTTCTTTATGACGTCGAAAATATTCTCTTTTTTCTGCAGCACAGCAGGGACGACCGGCATGATCGGCTTTTCTTTGAGCCTCGGCCTGTCCAGTGAGTAAAGCTGCAGCAGATCGGGAATATCAACAAAGCCGTCAATGCGTTCGACATCGTCGTCGGTGAGCCCCGTGCCTGTCGTAAGCAGTTTCACCATTTTCGTCGGCATCGCAGCCGCTACCTCAAGCCGCACCGCAAATCTATCACGCCGTCGCTGAAGCTCGCGTTCGAGCGTTCGCATGAGATCGCCTGCCTCGTCCTCGCGAAGCTCGATATCGGCGTCACGCGTTACACGAAACAGATACGCGTCACTCGTTTTCATATTGGGAAAAAGCTCAGAAACGTTAGCGGCGACAACTTCTTCAAGCAACGCATAACGACCAGCCTTTTCGTTGATCGGAATAAGACGCGGAACGGTCGGCGGCAGTTTGATCCTAATAAATCGCTTTTGCCGATACAGGTGTTTCAACTTCGCCTGTGTAAACGCACGGTTTGGCTCGATGTAGAGGCCGAGGTTAAGGCTCAAATTAGATACGTAAGGAAATGGATGACTAGAATCGACGGATTGTGGCGTCAAAATCGGAAAAAGGTTGTTTCGAAAATACTTGTCGAGAACTTTCTTCTCTTTCGCGTTAAGGCTTGCGTAAGATTCGATAGTTATGCCCGCTTCTTTGAGCGAGGGAATGACATTCTCTGTTAGATACGAAACCTGCCGCTTGAGCATCGGCCTTAGGCGTTTATAAACCGCGTCAAGCTGCTCCGAAGCCGTCATGCCGTCAGCTGATAGCTCGCCAACACCCTCGAAGATCTGCTCCTTGAGCCCCGAGACGCGGATCATAAAAAATTCGTCGAGATTGGTCGAAAAGATCGAGAGAAACTTCAGTCGTTCAAGCACCGGACGGCTTTGATCCATCGCCTCGTCAAGCACGCGGCGGTTAAACTCGAGCCAACTAAGCTCACGGTTAAAGAGTTTGTGGCCGTCGAGTTCTTCGGCAGTTGGAAGTTCCGGCTCAGCCAGCGGGGCCGTTTTTGACGATTTCATATCCAAAACTGACATATGTGGCGGGCTAAATTATATGAAATGCCGCAGCCATAACAAAGAAAATTCATGTTAAATCTTTTGAGGGCTCAACTATCAACTGTATTTCGCGCTGCTGGTCGCCATCACCATCGATCTTTACCGAAATTGTTCTATTTGGGAATGAAAATTTACCAAGCCTGTCCGCCCATTCGATAATAGTTACCGCGTTCTCGTTTTCAAGTATTTCTTCAAGTCCAACCGCCGATGCCGTATTTTCCGCAGCGTCCAGCCGCCAGAGATCAATATGATAAACATCGAAACTCGCCGTTTTATACAAATTCACCAGCGTAAAACTCGGACTGGTAACTTCATCGATATCAAACTCAAGCGCATTCAAAATGCCCTTGGTCAACAGCGTCTTGCCTGCTCCAAGCCCGCCGTAAAGCAGCACAACATCACCGGCCTTTAGCGATCCGGCAAGTTGTTCACCAAACGCAAAGGTTTGCTCCGGCGTTTTAGAAATAGTTTCCCTATTGTCCATCAATATTTCCCGCCAGTCGCCCAAATGTGTCAGTCAAGCATTCACGCACATCCGAAGCCGTCATAACGCGCTTACCGTATTTCTCTTCAGCAATGTCGCCGGCCATTCCGGCTACATAAACCGCCGCAACAACAGTTTCGAAGATATCTATGTTCATCACCGATGCCTGAGCAACAAACCCTGCGAGAATACCAGTCAGAGTGTCGCCGTTTCCGGCCTTACCAAGGCCTGAGTTCCCTGTCGGATTTACAACAACTTTGCCGCCCGGCTCGCCGATCAAAACACCTTCGCCTTTGAGCACCAGAATGACATTATTCTTTACCGCAAAGTCTCGAACCGCAGCGACGCGATCTTTGATCGCATCTTTGTCATCGGTTCCTAGAAGACGCATAAACTCGCCTTCATGCGGTGTCAAGATCAATGGGAATTGGCTCTCGCCATTCACCGCAAAGCCGGTGAATGGCGAGAGGAGGTTAAGGGCATCCGCGTCAATAATCACTGGTTGGCGTCTCGTAAAAACTACGTCTTCAACAAACCTTTTAGTGCTCTCATCCTGCGATAGCCCGCACCCGATCGCTACTGAATCGGCCTTCACCAAAAGATCTTCGATCTCATCAAATGCTTCTTCCGATATCGAACCAACGTCAGTTTCCGCAACACCGCGAACCATCAGCTCAGGCAACACTCGTGAAGCGACCGAATCCCTCGATGACTTCGGAGTAACGACCGTCACTAACCCGACACCCGACCGCATCGCCGCATTGCCTGCCAAAACCGCCGCGCCTGAATAACTTTCCGAACCAGCTATAATGAGGGTGTGGCCGCGTTTGTTCTTATAGGAACCATTGGCAAACTTCGAATTCTCAAACCACTCCTCCACATCGAGCCGCTCAGTCAAAAAAAGATGTGAATCCTGAGCTTCTATCAATTCGTCAGGCGAACCAATATCGGCAACAACAAGTTCACTGTTCCATTCGGCGGCTCCCGGAAGTACGTTTCCAGGTTTCGGTGCTGTAAAAGCTATCGTGACATCTGCTCGAAACGGTTCGGCAAGCATTTCGCCCGTATCGGCGTTCAATCCCGTCGGTATATCGACTGCAACTAGAAGCCGCTTTTTGGGCAAATCAGCATCGTCATTAACAAAATTGATGTCGTGGAGTACATTGTAAAGCCAAGTATCGAGCGGTCGGGTTAGCCCAGTGCCAAAAATCGCATCAACCATTACGTCGCAATGCTGGCCTCTATCTATATAGAATCTGACCCACTCGTCCTTCAACCCGATCTCTCTAAGCTCGCAAAAATTGCTGTGGTAGATCTTATCGTCATATTCGAAGTTGTTCTGCCCGAGAACGCCATAGTTAATACGCGCGTCTCCTTTTGTTTCCTCGACTTTCCCAAATAGCAAAGCATCCACATAGGCTCCTTCCATAGCAAGGATTCTCGCCAGCGCCGCTCCGTCACCACCGTTATTTCCCGGACCGCACAGGATGAGGATCGACTTGCCTCTTACGGAGCCGTCGAGCTTTTCGGTAATGACGCGCGCGACGGCGTGGGCGGCGTTTTCCATCAGGATTATCGACGGAATGCCGTATTTCTCGGTCGTGAGACGATCGACCACGCGCATTTGCGCGGCTGTCAGCACTTTTTGCATTGCTTGTAATTTATCACAAAAAACATAACTATCGGCTCATCTTGCCTGGGACAAATCCTACTTCTTCCTACTTTTTCGGAACATTTCCGACTCCTTCCTAACATTTCCTACCAGAAAACAGTTGTGGGACATTTAACTCGATGTATTTAATAGCTTTATTGCATTTGTCCCGTTCAGGCGCCGTTTTTGAAAGTTTCAGAGTTTTCTTGGCATCGCCGGGCCTAAATTCATACTGAAAACTATAACATTTTCGTGCGTAAAATGCAATGCTGTTTTATTAATGCAACGTATCCGTGATTCTGGACGCAGAATGCAAAAAAGCCGCATCGATCCATCAATGCGGCTTGCCTTTAGATTTGGAAATTTGTGAATAGACCTCTGGCGTCGCAGCGGCTAAAATGTTTGCCACTGTGCAGGAACACGCTTTTCTTCCGTTCAATTAATAGAAACGGCTATTCGGCACCCGTTTCCACAAAATCAATCGCCGTGAGGATCAATAAAAATGGGCTATTTCAGTGTTCCGTTCCTCTAATGATCGAACAAAATGGCGAAGTAAAAAAAGGGATGGTGTTCCCGGCTGGATTCGAACCAGCGGCCTTTCACTTAGGAGGCGAACGCT
>CAZGSC010000132.1:0-9581 GCA_964528325.1 uncultured Chloracidobacterium sp.
GGCAACAAAGTCCAGCCAACTCACAATCTTTTGAAATCATCATTGTTGACGACAGCATGCCGTTAAGATAAACGGCAAGTTTGAACTCATATTAACGTTCTACAGCATAAGGGGCCAGTGGCTCCGACGAGGCAAGAAGATGAAACAGGAAGCGGCTAAGAAAAAAGAAAACACAGATAAGGGAATTCTTCTCGATCCCGAACGAAAGAGTCCACGAGCAGCGGAGTTTGAGGATAAGCTTACAAGCTGGATCGTCGGACAGGAGCGTGCAGTTCGCCGCATGAGCGGGCTTTTCCAGATATACCTAGCCGGCATGAACAATCCTTCACGCCCGATCGGCACGATGTTGTTTCTCGGACCGACAGGTTCAGGTAAAACCCGCGTCGTCGAAGCCGCATCCGAAGTTCTGTTCAATGAACCTCACACGGTCGTAAAGATCGACTGTGCTGAGTTTCAGCATTCCCACGAGATCGCTAAATTGATCGGTTCGCCTCCGGGATACCTGGGCCATCGCGAAACATCGCCGATGTTGACTCAAGAAAATCTTGACAAGGCACACACCGACGACACCAAGTTGACGTTCGTTCTTTTCGACGAGATCGAAAAAGCCTCGGATTCCCTGTGGCAGCTTCTGCTTGGCATCTTGGACAAAGCCACGCTAACACTTGGTGACAATCGCCGCGTCGATTTTTCGAGGACGATAGTCATCATGACCTCGAACCTTGGTGCCCGCGAGATGTCTGAAATGATCTCAGGGGGCATAGGTTTTGCACCGACAAAAACCGATCAGGCAAAAGAGGACAACGAGATCGACACCAAGATCTATCGTACCGCTCTCGAAGCCGCAAAACGTAAGTTCTCGCCGGAATTCATGAACCGAATCGACAAGGTCGTTGTGTTCCGCAGCCTGAAGGAACATCACCTGCGGCAGATACTCGACATTGAGTTGCGATCAGTTCAGGAACGAATTACAGAGTCCGCAGGAACGAAATTCGTTTTTGAATGCACTACCGAGGCAAAAGAATTTTTGCTGAGCGAAGGTATCGACCTCAAATACGGTGCACGTCATTTGAAGCGAGCGGTTGAGCGTTTTCTGGTTTACCCGCTGTCAAATCTTGTTGCTACGGAGCAGGTAGAAACCGGCGATTTCGTTTTGGTAGATTTTGACTCTGAAAAGGAGCAGCTTATGTTTACCAAACAGTCTGGCAAGATGATCATTGCAGATGTTCCGGAACGTGATGTTGAACAGGAACCGCTAAAAAATGCCGATGCGATAGGATTGCCGCTGCCGCAAGCCGTAGCAGCGTCTGAACGCAGCAAATCAAAAGGCGAGAATAATGATGCGTAATTGAGTGATATTATTGCTGAAAAAGGGAAGCCTGAACCGCTTCCCTTTTTTATTTTTGATCAAGCTCTATCAAGGGCCTGCGTAAGGTCGGCGATCAGATCGTCAACGTCCTCGACACCGACAGAAAGACGGATCAACCCGTCAGTAATGCCAGCCTTCAGCCTGTCTTCGCGAGGTATCGCAGCGTGCGTCATCGATGCAGAATGCTGAAGAATAGTTTCTACACCACCCAAAGATGTGGCCAGCGTGCAAAGCCGGACACTGTTCGCAAAAGTTTTCCCCGCTTCGATCGTTCCCAGATCAACGCCGATCATACCGCCATAACCGCCAGGCATTTGCCTCCGTGCGATCTCATGATTAGGATGCGATTCGAGCCCGGGGTAATAAACTGCTTTCACTTTTGGATGGTCTCCAAGCATATTAGCAATGGCAAACGCATTGACGTTGTGCCTTTCCATGCGCAATGCGAGGGTTTTGATTCCGCGAATGACCAGCCATGCGACCTGCGGTGCAATATTTCCACCGTAAAATTTATTAGCACCATGTCGTGCTGCCTCGATGACCTCGCTCTTGCCAACCAGAACGCCCGCAGTAAGGTCACTGTGGCCGCCCAGATACTTCGTGGCGCTGTGGATGACCACGTCGACACCGAGGTCGAGTGGCCGTTGATTATACGGCGTCGCAAAAGTGTTGTCGGCAACGGTCGCTATGTCGTGCTCGCGGGCTATCGATGTGACGGCTTCTATGTCGGTTATAAGGACGAGCGGGTTGGTTGGCGTTTCGATCCAGAAAAGCTTTGTTTCGGGCCTGATAGCCGCGCGATAGTTCTCTGCGTTGGTTGCATCGACAAAGGTGGTTTCAATACCGAATCGCTCTTTAATATGGTGCAGAAAGTTGGTTGTTGTTGCATACATCGACTGCGGGGCAACTATATGCTCACCACTTTTTACCACCGTAAAGATCACAGCCGAGATCGCGGCCATTCCTGACGCTAAAGACAATGCCGATTCGCCGTTCTCTAGATCAACAATAACTGCCTCAAGTGCGCGTTGGGTCGGATTGCCTAGGCGTCCGTAATAGTAGCCGTCTTTTTCTTCATTATGGATAGCAGAGCCCTCGTTAGCATCCGAGAATGCATAAACTGAAGCAGGATAGATCGGCACCGAAAGAGCACCGTAATGTGCTGAGCGGTCGTCGCCCGCATGAACGGCCTTCGTGTATATAGAATTTTTCCTCATACGCTAATCGTAATAACAATTCAATGCCAAAGCAATTACCGCTAAGTGTCGGCTGGTATGAAGTGTTTGACTTACATATGCGTGTTTGCAAATATGTATTTTGATGTCTGCAAATATATGGTCGAATCTGATTTCCGCACACTCGAAAAACTGTTCCTTGCCCTTGGAGATAAGACGAGGCTGCGACTTTTGGCTTTAATGGCGGAAGGTGAGGTGTCAGTCGGCTTTCTCGCGGACAAGCTGAGAGAAAGTCAGCCAAAGGTGTCACGGCACTTAGCTTATCTGCGAGGTGCTGGTATCGTCGGGACTCGTCGTGATGGCAAATGGATCTACTATGCCCTTAGCTATCCTCATGATACTGTGCAGAGACAAATATTTGATTCGGTTATCCGATCGATAGTCACCGTAAGTGTTGATCAAGAAACGGTCTATTTTACCGAGGACATAAGATCTCCAGAAAGCCAGCCAAGTTGGGAAAGTGACACCTATGAATCGGATGATTTGTATGAACTGGCAGATAATTATGAAGAAGAGGAAGAGGACATGCCGGAAACGGAAGAAATGGAGATATTCCTATTATGATTCGATATTTACCGAAGTAGTATAAGGGCAATGTCGGCATCGATTTTCGCAACAGTAACCTCGTTCAAGTAAATAATGGCTGGTTAGAACCATCAGACCATCTTCAAAGTAGAAATCCACTTCCTCAACTAAAGCTGGCGTATTGTCCTCTGTTTCAAGTTTGCTTTTATTACAGATGCTCATAAAGGGCAAGAAATTCTATATTTCCCTCGGCTCCGCGTAGCGGCGACTCGATCAGGCCTGTATTGATAAGGCCGATACTTTCAGCAAACTCATTCACCTCGTCAACTACGCGCTTGTGCTTTTCTGCTTCGCGCACAATGCCTCCTTTACCTACTTCGCCCCGGCCAACCTCAAATTGCGGTTTGACCAGAACTATGATCTTTCCGGCTGGCTTAAGAAGAGGAATTGTCGCGGGCAATATCTTTGTCACGGAAATGAAAGAGACGTCCATTACCGCTAGATCGAATTGCGTATCAAAATCGTCCGGTTTGAGGCTGCGGGCGTTAGTATTTTCTCGGATCTCGACCCGATGGTCAGTTCTCAGCGACCACACGAGTTGATTGGTGCCGGAATCGATGGCGACAACCTTTTTAGCTCCGTGTTTGAGCAGACAATCTGTAAATCCGCCGGTCGACGAGCCGATGTCGATACAGGTAAAGCCGGAAGGGTCAATTGCAAAGGCGGTTAAAGCAGCCTCGATCTTTAGGCCGCCGCGGCTTACATATTTGTTTTCGGGCGATTCGCCCTTGATACGAATAGCGGCATCGGCTACAAAAAGTTCAGAAGGTTTTTCAACACGCTTTTCATCAACGAGGACCACTCCTGCCATGACCATTGCCTGAGCCTTGGTCCGCGATCCGGCAAAGCCACGCTCGACAAGGATTTTATCAATGCGTTCGCGGCTCTTCATGCTTTTGATCAAACGAAAATGCTATTCTAAGCAAAATGGCTACGGAAACAAAGCTCGACAGATTTGCAAAATATACATGGTTCGTCCTGGGTTTCAACATCCTGGTTATTTTGTGGGGTGTTTTCCTGCGGGGTTCAAAATCAGGCGACGGCTGCGGCCAGCACTGGTTGACGTGCCAGGGCGAAGTTATTCCGTCCGCTCCGGAATTGAAGACCGTGATCGAGTTTTCACATCGGATCACCAGTTCCATGGCTGGAATTCTGATCGTCCTTTTGCTTATCTGGGCATTTCGACGTTGGAGATCAGAGGGAAATGAGCAAAATCGGCTAACCTTAAATGCCGCCGTGGGATCTTTCATATTCGTAGTTATCGAAGGATTGCTTGGCGCCGGTCTTGTTCTGACCGGCAATACCGCAGAAAACCTGACACCTGAGCGTCCTCTATGGATGGCGGGCCATTTGATAAATACGTTAATTCTGCTCGCGTTTTTGACGTTTGCCGCGCGATTTGCGAGTGGCGGCACGCGACTGGCATTCCGTGTCCAAGCAAAATACCTTGTGGCTCTTTTTATTGGTACTATAGCTATCTTTTTAGTTGGTATAAGCGGTTCGGTGGCTGCCCTTTCACATATGATCTTTCCGGCGGGGACGCTTGTGGAAAGTGTGGCGCAAGATTTCTCACCAACATCGCATTTTCTCCTGCGACTACGGCTGCTCCATCCGATCACAGCAATTCTGACCAGTGTTTTTCTAATATTTCTGACCGGCTGGCTCACCAAGGAATGCGGAAACGGCAAAAATGTCTCGCGATGGTCTAATATCCTTTCTATCTTGGTGTTAGCACAGATCGCGTTTGGTGCGGCGACGCTTTTAATGCGAGCTCCGATAGTGATGCAGTTGGGGCATCTATTCTTTGCCGATCTGATCTGGATAAGTTTCGTTCTATTTTTTTCCGATTTTCTTTCGTCGATAGGACACCGACAGAAGGTCACTGCTTAGTTCTTACGACGCCATTCTTTGCCGCTCTCGACGAGACCGTCAAGAGAATGCTGCAGCTCGGAAAGTTTCAGATCGATCTCGGCGGCGTCTGCGGTTTCACTGACGTAGATCGGCTCACCTATTAGCACGACCGCTCGAGTAAACGGTTTGGGCACATGCAAACTATCCCAGCTTTTTGCCCTCCAAAAGCTCTTTGCTTCAATAACGTAAGGCAAGATAGGATTGCCGGTTTTTTTAGCAAGGAAAACAGGCCCGGGCTTTGCCTCATATTTCGGGCCCCGCGGACCGTCCGGTGTAAACACCATCGGAACGCCGCTACGCATGGTCTTTATCATTTCGACAAGGGCCTTTGACCCGCCGCGGGAAGACGAGCCGCGGATCGCACCAAAACCCAAATGCTGGATAGTACGTGCAATGTACTCGCCGTCAATACTTTTCGAGATCATTGCTACCATGCCGCGGTTTCTCCAAAAATAGATGCTGAGAAATATGCGGTCGTGCCAAAAACTGTAAATCGGAGTTTTTCCGGACCTTTCAATGGCTTCAAGATGCTCTGTACCATGTACCTCAAACCGTGTTAAACTCCCTAGAATTCTTATCGCTCCTGAAAACACGATGACGGCCAGCCGTATCATTATTCGCTGTTTGAGGGAGTATTCTGACAGCGGGACGAATCGGTAAACCTTATCTTTTTGTTCGGACATCGTTAGAAAATAACTACCAAGTTAAGGTATTATTTGCAACAACGGCACTCGACGCATCGTATTTCGGGTTAACCTCTCCCTACCGTCTATGCAGCGACGCATTCTCATCATTGACGATCACGACGATCTCGCCACGGCACTGGAAGAAGTGTTTTCGCACGTTGGGCATGAAGTAACGATACGTGAGGAGCGAGCGAGGGCGTTAGAGATCGGAGACATTGGAGCGTTCGATCTTGTAATAACTGACCTCGATGTTGGCGATCCGCTTGTTCCTATTAATCCTAACAGGGCTATTTGTCCTAAAGAGATGTCACCCGTCAAAGATGGTGAGCACGTTAAGGCCTTTAAGCTGAGCGCTGCCAACTTTCGCCGCGATAACTTTGAAGAAAGTGTGCTAAAAGACTTGGTCGCGACGGTTCTCGATTACAAGATCAAGTTTGTGGACAAAGAGGACGTCGTACAAGGTTTGCGTGAGAGCATTGAGTTTGAGCTGCCCAGCGTCATCTCGCTGATGCATATCGTTCTTGAATACCTAATGAAACGCGTCGAAAAGCTCGGCGTTTGTAAACCTGAACAGTCAAACCTTTTTGTAGCTCTCGACGAAGCGTTCGTTAATGCGGTCAAGCATGGTAACAAGTTTGACGTAGGAAAAATGATCCGTGTGGCCGCCGAAGTGTCTCCGGCTGAAGCACGGTTTACTATAGAGGATCAAGGTGACGGCTTTGATGTAAATAACATTCCTGACCCGTTGGATCCTGAAAATCTTTTTAAGACCTCGGGCCGCGGAGTACTTTTTATTTACAACATAATGGACGAGGTCAAATACAATGATCGCGGCAACCGGCTAACAATGGTAAAAAAGGCTCCTGTGGACAAAAAACAAGGGGCTTGAATGCGGTAGAATAGTGGCAGATGAAAGTAACCATTGCCCAGATCAACACCACCAACGGCGACCTCAAAGGCAACACTCAAAAAATAATTCAGGCGATAGAAAAAGCTCGTGTCGATGGCTCTGATCTTGTTGTCTTTCCTGAAGTGGCGACTCACGGCTACACTTCGCTGGACTGGTTTCAGGATGCGGACATAATCGAACATTCGCCCGATCCGCTGCGCGAGATCGTTCCGGCAACGTTGGGCATAACTGCGATCGTTGGAACTGTCAGGCCAAACGAAAGTGCTGACGGCAGAAGGCTTTTTAATTGTGCGGCTGTGATGCATAATGGCGAGCTGCTCGGATTTGCAGACAAGTCGCTCCTTCCTGAATACGACGTTTTTGACGATCCGCGTTACTTTGAACCTGGCGATGCGCGGCGGATATTTGACGTTAACGGAATAAAACTGGGCGTCGTCGTCTGCGAAGATTTTTGGAATGACAAGACGTTTTGGCGCGAACGGCTTTACGAGCACGATCCGACGGATGAAGTAGTTGCTCTCGGTGCCGACATTATCATTTCGATCAACGCATCGCCCTATAACAAGGGCAAGATCAAGCTTCGCTGCGACATGGTCGCTCATCGGGCAAAGCTGCAGAAAAAACCCATAGTTTTCGTCAACCTTGTTGGCGGCAATGACGGCATCATCTTTGACGGAGCAAGCCTGATAGCCGACGAAGAAGGCGATATTATTCTGCAGGCGACGGCGTTTGACGAATTCATCGAGACGGTCGAGCTTGATGTGCGAAAGCCTGACGCCCGCGGCATTACCGGAAACGAGATCGAGTCCATCTGCGAGGCACTTGTTCTTGGTATTCGCGATTATGCACATAAGAACGGATTTCAAAAAGTTCTCCTTGGCCTTTCGGGCGGCATAGATTCCGCACTGGTTGCCGCACTCGCAGCCGCAGCCGTCGGTGCAGAAAATCTGCTATGCGTCCTGATGCCGTCACCGTTCTCATCTGAGGGCAGCATCAAAGACAGTGAAGAATTGGTTGCCAATCTTGGCTGCGAGAGCCGCATCGAACCGATCTCCGATGCTTTTGAGGTCCTGCTCAAGCAAATGGAACTGCACAAGCCTTCAAAGGGCGGTGAAAGCCTTGCGGCGGAGAATATGCAGTCGCGCATTCGCGGCGTCATACTGATGGCAATATCAAATGCCGAAGGCAGATTGCTTTTATCAACAGGCAACAAAAGCGAACTCGCAGTTGGTTATTGTACGCTTTATGGTGACACGAACGGCGGACTTGCCGTGCTCGGCGACGTGCTGAAAACCGAAGTTTGGCAGATCTCGCGGCACATTAACGAAAAAGCCGGACGCGAGATCATCCCGAACAAGATCATTGATAAAAAGCCTTCTGCCGAACTCGCCCCAAATCAATTCGATCAAGACAGCCTGCCGCCATACGAAGCAATGGACCCGGTGCTGAAAATGTACTTCGAACAAAAGGCCTCGCCCGCTGAAATAATTGCCGCAGGCAATGACTCTGAACTTGTTTACGGCATTCTCAACAAGGTCGAGCATCCGGCCAACGAATTCAAACGCCGTCAACTGCCGCCCACGCTGATCATTTCCAAGAACGCCATCGGCGTTGGACGACGAAGGCCAGTGACCCATAAATACAAAAGAGGGAAATGAATGACCACTCGCGTCCCTGAGATCTTTTCACCACAGAGGGCACGGAGAAAAACGAAACCAGCTGAAGCTGTCATTTGCGCGTCCCTGAGAGTTACAGTTCATGAATCCTGTTGCATATTGGAGGGCAAAGCAACCGGCAGGTCGTCTCGAACATCATTGAAAATAATGAAACTTATTATCTTGATCGCGGGTCTTTTCATCTGTTTCGCGACTACGCTATTTTCACAAGAGAACGCTGAGAAAGAAGCTGTAAAGCTTCCCGACCCGGTAATGGAACAAGTCGTTAAACGGATCGTTACGTGGTACTTCAAAGTGCCGAAAAAATCTAAAACGATCTACTTCGCCGCCGAGACCATAAAAAAGGAATGGCTGCCAAAGATCAATAACATTGATTTCGTGGTGCTCGAAGCCCGCAATCCGAGTTTCTATGAAGACGAGTATCAGCGGAAAGTTTACTTCTTCCATGAAGTCGAAAGATCGGCTAAACACTTCACAATTGATTTTGGCTATGGACTCCCGAATTGTGACGCCGATGGGGATACGTGGGCATTTCGAGTCTCAGACTCACGTATAAGACTTTGGAAACAGACATTTGTCGGTTGGAAAGGCGGCTGTAGTTCTCCATCTTTCGCGGTCTAGTCGCAATCGCTTCCGGTTCTGACACGTGCGTCCCTGAGAAAAACGCGTGGGCAGCGTTGCGGATAGTTCGCGTGGTTCACGTCTAAAGCCGTAACTCTTACGTGCGTCCCAGGATAAATTTTCAAATATCATGCTGCGTCAGAGCGGTCGGTTCGTCGCCGTTGGTGACAGGAATAATAGTTTGCGTCCCTGGGAATTACGGAGAGCCGCGTCCCAGAAATGCAGTGCCGGACAGTCCACATCGCGGAGGCCCAGCGCGTCCCAGAGAATTACGGTTCAGGAACCCGGTCGCTACCGCTCCCGGTTCTGACACGTGCGTCCCAGAGAATTTGTCGGAACACGGGCACGCCATCTGCCTGATGCGTCCCAGAAAAGACAAGTGCTCGAGATCATAGTCCGACAACAGTTCAACGTCATCACACAGATCACAGAAAAGCGCCGGATCGAATTCCGGACAGCCACTTAGATCTATGACAACGGGTTCAGCGCGGCCCGGCCCAAAGCGGCTCTCGGCCAGCGACGCACAGACGCTTTCGACGTATGCCACTCGTGGATCAAACGCGATGTCAGAGCGTCGGATAAAAAACT
>CAZGSC010000133.1:0-9475 GCA_964528325.1 uncultured Chloracidobacterium sp.
CATTCACCCCGCTGACGGTCAGCATCACCGGCCAGTCAGTCAGCACAGACATGATAGCCGCTCAATAAAGAGACGTCGATCCTCAAACCACAAAGGGGCTGGTCTGAATATTCAGGCAGCCTCTTTTTGTTTTATTCAATGAGGCATAGTCAATCTAATATTGTATTAGAATCTATTTTGACTTCGTGACGCTTTTAGCTTTCGTTTTTGAACTGATAGTGGGTTTTGCCGACTTCGCTACAACGGACTTTGCCCTTGAAATTGGCTTGTCGGCGGCAATTGTGGGTTTAGGCGTAGCCTTCGGCGATGATTTGACTGCTTTCAATTCCGCCTTGGCGTCCGCCAATTTTTTCCGAGTTTAGACAGTTCTGCTTTTAGCTTTTTCTTTTTCATTGTAGGTCTCCTTAAAATTCTATGGAGAGTATATTACGATATTTTTCAATTTGTTTTGTTACAAAACATGTTAAATCTTTAATACTCTGTTAACCTACCTGGTTCATCATCGCCTTCGGCGTTATTCATCGAGTTTTGATTGGACTTTTGAGAGTAGCGGTTGATTGGGCCGCCTATCGACGGCACGGGAGCTGATAAATCGCCAGCGTCACACTGACCGACACAGCCGGCCAAGGCCGCTCCGTCGTTTCAAACGGCTTTGGTGTTTGTCGCTTCGGCGGCATGCAGGTCGGCCAGATCTACACGCTGCGGGTCGAGTCGCGGACGCACGCCGACCATGGTCAGCGTCACCGGCCAGGCGGTAACCGCAGATATGATCGCGGAGCGTTACAGAGCCGGTGATTCGAAACTGAAATGGGCGGTTGTTTAACCGCTCTTTTTTCTTTTCTCACCTATGCAGGTGACTGCTTAATGTTTTGTACTCCGTGAACAGGCATGGTGATTCCTAGGGATGTCTCAGGTATGATACGATATTGCCGGTACGGCCGCATGATTATTTAGGAGTTTGGTATGGAAACACAAGAATTAGTTGATGTAATTGCCAATCGGATACCCGAGAAGGACGCGCACATTATACTTGAGATCGCAAGGAAAACGATTGAAGTAATGAATCTGCAGCCCGCAATATTAGAAGGGGACTTTGAAAAACTGTCGCCGGAAGAGCGATATGCGGAAATGATGACCTGGCGGATCAACTATCATAAGCTCACCGATGAGGTTAGTTGTATTTTTATCCGGTTTGTTGGGGACGAAACACCGTTAGCTAATGTTCTTTTCTTTCCTATTGAAGCAATTTGGTCCTTTATGCAGACGGTTCGGGAATACTTCAAAACGCCAGATACCACTTTAACTGACGAGGAAATTGAAAAACTCACATTCAATAAGTCAGTGAACATGCTATGTATTATGCTTCGGAATATCTATCCACGAGTAATGGCTACGATGCAGGCCATAACTGAGGAGACCATCAATGAATGGTATCGACAGGAATTTGAGGGTCTCAGAGAATACAGCGCCAAACAGGGGATATTCACACCCGATATGGGGCCGCAGGTGAAAAAAGTTCGGCAAGAAATACTTCAAGGTTATAAGAAAGAAGTTGGTAAGGTCTGGAGTGGGGAGAAGCAAAGGTTTGAGAACTACCAGAAAATGCGTTTAGCCGAGGAATACGAAAAACTATATACGCACTGGGATACAATTTCACTTCTTCATAGATCAAAAAAAGACTGGTCAGGCTATGCCAAAATGCCCGGTTTTGACGACACTCCAAGCGATCTCCTTGAGGGATTGAAAGGCTCACACCATCGTGGGACGAGTCTGAAGGCCCTAGAACATGCAGTACGTCGCGTGGGAATGATGAACCTAGATTGTACAGACGCGGTTGTTCTAGAAAAAAGAAAAATTGGAATTCCGGCCTCAGGTTACTCCGAAACGGCTTTGTACAAATACCTTGAAGAAGGCAGGAAAATGCTTGAAAAGTCGCGAAACCATAATGCCTCCGCGACCACTCCGCAATAAACTCACAAAACGCGGAGTAAATATACGAATCAACTTCGGAAGATCTACTCCAATTCATGGAGTGATTATTTATTTACACTCCACAAGAAAAATCGCAAAAAAAATAAATTCGACAACTAGTTTTTGATGTCTTTATTCTTGTCTCGGTGAAATCAGTCTCATCGATTTCTTTGATAAGGGATCAGAAATATTATTTGGCGGACGGCTTTGCCGAATTCTTAGCATTCTTTCGTGGAGTGTTCCAGTAGGGCGACTTGCAGTGGGGACATACGCGCGGCTCATTTTTCGGATCGCGCGGTGTCCATTCGTGAGAGCATCGCTCGCAGGCATAGAGCCATACTGTGATTTTCTTGCGAGACATTATGGTTAGTATATCCGCTCAAATATATTATCGTCAAGTAAGTTTTGTGCTTGACATCCCCCTTACCTCTGGGTAATATACTTATGCGTAACCTTAACAAAAAGAAATACAGCGGTTACATAAGAGTTAAAGAAGAAAAATGCTCGGCTGACTGCGTCAACAATCAACCGAGCCTGTTTGAAAATCTAGACGTGGTTGAGCACGTCGAGACCTCCAAGACAGTTCCATTTTGTGCCAACCCGTCTCCGAAATCAAGGAGAAATACGGTGCAAATAGGAAAAGCTCACGCCCCTAAAACGCAGGATTGGCACAACTACAATCTTGCTCAGGCGCACGAAAAGGTTAAGTTTCAGGAATTACTTTACGATCTGTGCACGAACATAAACGAATTACCGCGCATCCCCGGGGCTGGCCGATCCCGGCTTCCGATGCCAGATATGGTTTTTGCTGTTGTCTATAAGATTTATGAATGCGTGTCCGGCAGGCGATTCATGTCCGATTTGAAAGATGCCCAACTCAAAGGTTTCATCTCTCGCACACCCCATTTCAATTCAATATTCAATTACCTTGATCATCCAGAGATGCACCGGTGTCTAAAGGAGTTGATTCGCATAAGCACACTGCCATTGAAGGATTTTGAAGTCAACTTTGCGGTCGATAGCTCAGGGTTTTCTACCGGACAATTTACAAGGTGGATGGATCACAAATGGAATGGCAAGAAGTATGAGCCAGGAATCAAGTGGCTGAAATGCCATTTGATGTGCGGAGTATCAACGAATATCGTGACTTCGGTCATCATTACTGATAAGTTTCACTCGGACCACGGGCAATTTGAACCCTTGGTTAACGAAACTTCGCTTAATTTTCAGCTCAATCATGTTTTGGCCGATAAGGCTTATCTTTCGCGAGCGAACTTAGAACTCGTCAATAATAAGGGCGGCACAGCATTTATACCGTTCAAACCGAATAACCGAGCAGGGAAACGACATGGAGTAGTTTGGAACGCAATGTATCACATGTTTCACCTGCATAGTGAAAAGTTCGCTGCCTATTACCATAAAAGATCTAACGTTGAGTCAACATTCTCAATGATCAAGAGGAAGTTTGGCGAGAGGCTCCGTAGTAAAACAGAAACGGCACAGGTAAACGAGGTGCTCTGTAAGGTGCTTTGTCACAACATCTGCTGTGTAATTCACGCAATGTACGAACCGGGGCTTGAAACAAAGTTCCTCGCCACAGGGACATCGGATAGGTAGTTTACGAATACTACTTATGCCGACAATGCGTTACCCGCTTTTCTATCCGCCGATGCAGACCTAGTTTACTCCGTCTATTGTCTTCGGCCTTCTTAACGATCGAGCCCTGATTTTATAGACCTTTTCGTTGACTGTAGGCTCTGCCGAATGACCACTCGCTTGTCAATAATGACTCACCATTGATAACCCCAAGAGCACGTATCTTTTTTTCAATCACCTTCAATAAGTCTTTTCCAACTCGAATTCGAGAACAACTGATTTCTTTAATTTTTGTGCAGAATCAGCAATTTTTGTGCACGATGTTAATTTTGGGCAATAATATACTTGACACAGTAGAATTGTTGTGTTAGCCTTATAAATACAGGGGAATAGAGGTTAAAACAATGAAAGAAACACCACTGCCAAAGACACTTCAGGAAGCCGTTAAAGCCTTTTCTAAAGAGCAATTTTGCATCGACATTATCGCTGTTATGCGTTGGGCTGATGGTCAAGCCGTATGTCCAAAGTGCCGCGAAAAGAACAATCACTTTATGGCTTCGCGTAAGGTCTGGCAATGCAAAAACAAAGAGTGCAAAAAGCAGTTTTCGGTTAAGGTCGGCACGATCTTCGAGGACTCGGCTATCAGCCTCGAAAAGTGGCTTATGGCTATGTGGCTCATTGTGAACGCCAAGAACGGCATTTCTAGCTACGAACTGCATCGGGCTATCGGTATCACCCAAAAGTCGGCGTGGTTCGTCCTGCATCGCATTAGGGATGCTATGACAATCGGCAGTATCGAGAAAATGACTGGCACGGTTGAAACAGACGAAGCATATATCGGCGGCCTCGCAAAGAATATGCACGTTGCAAAACGCAAAAGATTCGGTTCGGCTGACAAACGAAATGTGAAAGATCACCAAACCGCTGTGTTCGGTATGGTTCAACGAGGCGGCAAGGTTCGAGCGAAAGTTATCAAAAACGTTCGTGCCGAAGATGTGATTCCTCTTATTCAAGAAAACGTCGAGGCAAACTCCGAAGTGTTCACCGATCAGGCGAGTATTTACCGTGATCTTTGGTATGAATACATTCACGCGAGCGTCAATCATTCGATTGAATACGTTCGCGGTGCGGTGCACACGAATAACATTGAGAACTTTTGGTCGCTTCTGAAACGAACAATCAAAGGAACTTATATTTCGGTATCGCCTGCGCATCTTCAAAAATATGTCGAGGAACAAATGTTCAGATACAACGAACGGGAAACTACTGACCAAATCCGTTTCGTTCGTCTGCTTGAGCTGATTAGCGGTAAACGACTTACCTATTCCCAACTAATCAGCTATAGCTTGTGAAGATCATAAGCCGCAGAAAAAACGAGGTCGCAAGAAAAAGGGCTAGGCTTTAGCCCTTTTATTTTTGTCCTTCTTGCGCTGTTCCTCATACTTCTTTACATCCTCTTTTGGCACGCTTACAACGGTTTTGAGCATAGATTCAAAACGCTCTGCGTCCTTCCCGTCGTTCTTCATTTCTACCTTTATTTTTTTCATGCAATTTTATTCTGCTTTTTGTGGCCAAAGATCAGCAAAAGTTTTAGTCATACCAGCACGTTTTGCCATATCATAGCCCGCTACTATTCGACTCCGCATTTCACCAATTCTCGTTTTACTCTTTAGCTCTTTTTTGAAATCGTATTCTTCGCCTTCATCATCTCGGCGCTTTAAATCGGCATCCGTAATACTAATCAAAGCAACTACGACGGGCTGAATTGCCTTAATAAAACGCTCCCGACCGTCAGCTTCATGCAAAAACTTTGCTGGTTCTTTCACGAATTGTTTACCCAATTCGTCAGTATCCAATACCTCCCGCACAAGGTAATGAAGCAAGAATCTTGCCTGAGTATAATCTGCAAATTCCGCATGAGACATATTTGGTAATTCCGCCTCAATGACTTTGTTAAGATCATTAAGGGCAACGAGTCTATCTGCATCAACCTCTTTTCGACCAAAAATATCTGAATGTAATTCTTCAAACAGTCTGTAGGTTTGGTGACAACTTTCAGGCTGCTTCAGATCGAAAGCTAATAACACCCGTGCAATATCCTCATTTTCAATGACCTTCGCTGAGTTCCATTCTGTGTGTTCTCCACGGGCAATACGATAATAAACTTCATCGGGATATTTGGTATGCATATCGGTTTGCAGGCGCGTATGGATGAGGTTGTTCGACTGCCGATCGCGCCCAGTAATCCCGTTTTGCCTATTCGTGTAATCAGTAATTTTCAAAGCCAGTTCGCTGGTGGGCTCGACCTTAATAAATCGAGTGACTATTCTCAATTCGGGAGTAAGTTTGCCGCTATTATCAAATAGTGAACTTAGACTTTGACAGCCGTTTACGACCGCATAGCCCGCAATGGTGATCTTTTTTTTGTCATCACTCGGGGTTAGTGTTTCACACAGAATAGTTAATCCATTATGAAAGGCGGGAAAGAATTTATGCTCAGATGCCTTTTGCACGCTTTTATCAATAGCCTTGTTGATTGGCGAACGCTTGAGACGGTATCGGACATTCCATGCAAATAATTCTTGGTTAGCAATGCCCTCCATCAGCACAAGTTGAGATGCCTGAACAGGTGCAATGGCCATCGTTGTTCCGCTGTCAAAAAACAGCGCCCCCGTTTCAGACACGTCAAAACTGATTGGCGTAGCGATTGGAGAAGCCTTGTCCACTTGCAAATAGTCCCTTTCAAGTTCAATGGCATCATACAACACCAAATAATCTCGATTTTGATCTAAAATCGCTTGAGCCTCAGGATTGCGTTTCTTGTTGGTTACAAAAACCGCGCGCACGGTATAGCCATTATCCAGAGCCTTAGCAACTTCAAGTCGATCGAGTAGCTGTTTTAATTTGGCGTTAGCGGTTGATTCTGGAGCTTCCAAAGCTCTAACAGAGTCGCCGTTCTTAAACCAGCTACTAACTGTTCCCAAAAACTCCCTCAAATCTGCGTCGCCCAAATCTTGAACGGGTGTGGCAGTGCCTATCACTGCCGAAAATATATCGACCTGTTCCAACAAGTCACTTACATAAATACCGTCAACGCCTTTGTCTTGGCTTTTATCGCAAATAGCATCTGAAACCTCAGTTGGTTCTAGGTGATAGTAATTGTCTAAAAACCATGCAAGCATGGCAGTACTTTCGAGGCGGTTTTTCACGTTGTGCCTCCCGAAAGAGCCGACAAACGCAGGGTATGACAGATCAAGTTTAGCCATCGTAATATCCTCCAAACGGTAGATTCAGCATACACCCGCCTCATATACTGAGGCAAGTATATTACTGCCTAATTTTGTGCAATGTATACCACCTATACACTTAGGAATTGGATAGAAAATATACAAACCTATAACTTAAGCAAACACAATTAGTTAGGGGACAGCGCGGTGTTTTGTGTGAATCAAGTATACACAAAATTCTGCGAAATACTTTCGTCTCAAATATCAGAAGTGTACCTGCTAAGTGATTGTATAAATTGAGGTTACGGGGTTGGTTGGATCGACACTGTTCTTTGGCACGGCGGTTGTAATAGAGAGGGCAGAACGAAGCCGATGGGTTTCGGACAAAATTAAAAAAACTTAACTGGAGAAAAAAAATGAAAAAGACAATCACAACAATCACATTGGCAGCCATCATGACCCTCGGAACAACCTTTGCTAACGCAGGCATAATCGTAGCCGGCAGAGGCGTTGACAACAACACTTGCTCGCAGTCGAAAGACGGCATCATCGTAGCAGGACGTGACGGCATCATCGTTGCAGGACTCACGGGCATCATCGTTGCTGGTCTTACAGGGATCATCGTAGCCGGTTTGGATGACAGCAGCACGACAACGCCTTGCACGACCGCTGACAAAGACGGCATCATCGTGGCTGGCTAGTCTACCACTTTCGAATACTCACCGGGGGGAACAAAAAATTCAGCCGCATCGGGAAAACCGGGCGGCTGTTTTGCTTTTTATTTACTTAAGTCGACCTTTCAACGGACTCTTTCAGAATATGCTGGTGAAAGCTTTCTTAGGTTTTCGACGGCGTCCGGTAAGATACTGAGAACGTGATCAACCTCTTCAGAAGAAGTACAACGCCCAAAACTGAACCGGATCGCGCTGCGTGCAATCTCTTCATCTCCGCCTAATGCACGAATTACCGGAGAAGGTTCGAGCGATCCAGATGAACAGGCAGACCCCGTTGACACGGCTACACCCTGCATATCAAGGTTTATTAGTAGGCCTTCGCCCTCGACTCCAAAGAATGAAATGTTGGAGATATTCGGCAGCCGATCTTGACGGTCGCCGTTGAAAACTATGCCGGATATGCTTTGGTTGACACCGATTTCTAATCTATCACGCAGGGTTTTTAGCTTTTCAGCCGTTTCAGCAATGTCTAAATAGGCTAATTCGCAAGCCTTGCCAAATGCAACGATATTAGGCACTGATTCGGTTCCGCCTCGTCGCTCTCGTTCCTGGTGGCCGCCTACATTTTGCGGGTGAAGCCGCACACCACGGCGAACATATAAAGCTCCCACTCCTTTTGGGGCATGTATCTTATGACCGGAGAACGTAAGCATATCGCAGCCGATCTCTTCGACATTTATAGGAATTTTGCCCGCAGCTTGCACGGCATCAGTGTGAAACCATATTTTCTTACCGGTTTTTCGCAGGTTGGTGATGAGCCTTCCAATCTCTGCGACGGGTTGGAGTGTGCCGATCTCATTATTTGCGGTCATTATTGAGATAAGGACCGTATTTTCAGTTATAGCCGCTTTCAGATCGTCAACACGGACAATTCCGTTCTCATAAACAGGCAGATAAGTAACGGAGCAACGATCTTTTTCCAGGTCTTCACAGAGGGCTTTAACAGACGGATGCTCTATCGCGGAAGTGATGATGTGATTGCCGTATTTTGCATTAGCTTCGATCAGGCCGCGGATGGCAAGGTTATTTGCCTCCGTTCCGCCGGATGTAAATACAATGTCATTTGGTCTGGCATGAATGAGAGAAGCAGCCTGATGACGTGCTTTATCGACAGCCGAGCGGGCTTCCTGACCAAAAAAATGGATGCTTGAGGCATTGCCAAACTTTTCAGTCAAAAATGGCAGCATCGCCTCAACGACTCGAGGATCGACGGGCGTAGTGGAGCTGTTGTCGAGATAAATTCGGCGAAGCATACCCTATTCTAACCCCTTTAACCACATTGCTCTAAGGGCCATTAATAAGATAAAATTAGTAACTGTATCAATGCGCCTGCATCTAATATCAGGGAGCGTTAGAACACTAATATGGATTTCACAACAAAAGAGATCTTCAAACGATACGCCAGCATTTTGGTTGGACGGCCGATCTCGCCCGTATTTTTGAATATTCTGGTCACAAGCGTTTGCGACATGCGATGTACGCATTGCTTTTTTACCGAAGAACTTGATGACCGGCCGCGTAAGAAGCTGCAAATGAAGACAGACGAGATCGCTAAGATCTCAGAAACGCTGGGCGGTAATCTTGGTGTATTGGTGCTCGCCGGCGGCGAGCCGTTTACTAGAAAAGATCTGCCGGAGATCGTTCGGGCGTTTTATGAGAATAACAAACTCGACTCGGTTTACCTGATGTCGAACGGGCAGATCCACCCACGCATCTTTCCGGACGTCGCTCGTATAATGGACGAGTGCCCTAAATTGAATGTCAGCGTCGCTCTTGGTATTGATGGAATGAAAGATGCTCACGAAAAGATCCGTCGCAAGGAAGGAAGCTGGGACAAAGCTATCCACACGGCCCGGACGCTTCAACAGATGAAGCGTGAGCAGTATCCTCAGCTCGATATCCAGACCTGCACATGCGTGATGCATTCGAACGAGGACACGATCTTCG
>CAZGSC010000134.1:0-9297 GCA_964528325.1 uncultured Chloracidobacterium sp.
GATGTCGTCGTTCGAGGTTTGCTAAGAGCTTTCAAACCGACTAGCACTCCAACTATAACCAAAACAATAAAAACAAGGCCGATCCAATCACTCATGACCTTCGATCAACCTCTTTACTCGCTCAAAATCCTCATGCGTATCAACACCGATCGACGTTTCATTTACTTCGACAACTTTGATCCGCGCGCCGTTTTCCAAGGCTCGAAGCTGCTCAAGCATTTCGATCTTCTCTAACCGAGACTGCGGCAGTTTTGTAAACTCCAATAAATACTCGCGTCGATATACATAAAGTCCGGTGTGCTTTCGGAAAAGCAGAAGCAGTTCCGGCTCGGCTTCGATGGCACGATTTGGATCGCCGCCGTGCCTCAACGAGGCCTCCCGCGGCCAAGGCATTGGCGAACGAGAAAAATACAAGGCGTTACCATCATCACCGGCGACAACTTTTACAACATTGCCGTTCAGCAATTCCCCCCAAAGACTCGATATGGGCTCGCAGGTTGTTGCAATGTCCGCATTTTCGTCATCTATCAACGCCTCGACCGCGGCGTCGATCGTACTGGGCGAGATCATAGGCTCGTCGCCTTGAACATTTACGATTATCGAACCCTCTGGCAAACTCTCCGCAACTTCCGCAACACGGTCGCTTCCTGATCTGTGGCTCGCCGAGGTCATCACGGCCTCGCCGCCGTTTATTTGTACTGCATCAAATATTTGCTCGTCATCGGCAGCAACAATAACGCGCGAAACGGACTGTGCCTTTTCCGCTTGCCTTAAAGTATGTATTATCAGAGGCTTACCGGCGATCTCAAGCAACAATTTGCCCGGCAAACGCACAGACGCATAGCGTGCGGGTATTATTGCGATCACATTTTTAGGGGGATTTTTGCCGTGTAACTCCACGGGATTTTAGATTATATCGTCCAGTTCAAAATCGCAAATACGAAACGTCGAACTTGGAACTTACCCCGCAGTTTGGCTAAACTCTCTTCAGTGCAAAATATAGACGAGAGCAAGTATTACTCACAACTTCCCTTACCAAATGAACCGGCGCTGCCGGACAACCTAGCAAGTCAAGACAATCCGCCATGGAGTGCGTTGGAGGCAATAGGCGTCTGGATCGCAAGTGTGTTGTTTATTTTGGTCATTCCGAGCATTCTCCTCCTTCCATATTTGGCTTCGCTCGATGTACCAATAACAGAGACTGACCAGATCGTTGAATTTGCGAAAACCGACCCTTCCTCTATCCTTTTGCAGATCGTGGCTGTGATCCCGGCGCACGTTCTTACTCTTCTTGTTGCTTGGCTTGTAATTACACGTGTTCGGAAGTTCTCGTTCCGGCAAATGCTGGGATGGGAAAAAGGTGGATTTGTCTGGTGGCACTATTGTATAATACTAGTTGGGTTCGTTGTCGTTGCGGCTCTTGTTAGCTCGTATTTTCCCGAACAAGAAAACGATCTCAGCAGGATCCTTCAAAGCTCCCGCGCGGCTGTGTTCCTTGTAGCTTTTGTAGCTACATTCACCGCACCTCTAGTAGAAGAAGTTACTTACCGCGGCGTGCTGTACTCGGCTTTTCGACGTAAATTCGGCATTGCTCCCGCGTTTATCTTTGTCACACTTCTTTTCTCGGCCGTCCATTGGCCTCAGTATTGGCCGAGCTACTCGACTATCTTTCTCTTGACGCTTCTCAGCTTGACCCTTACAGCGATCAGGGTAAAAAGCAGCAATCTGTTGCCATGCATTATTCTCCACACATTATTTAACGGTATGCAGTCGATAATGCTGATTTTGGAACCTTACCTAAGATCACCTGAAGGACAAGAACAAACCGCCGCGATCCTGCGATTGCTCAGGTAAAACCTACTCGAGAGAGATTCTTAAATTGCTGCCCTCCACAGCGAAAAAAGTTAACAACCTTTCGATAATCTACGTAATCTAAACTTGGCCTGAAAACGATCGGGCTTTGAAAAAGGTAAACACCATGGCTACTTATAAGGATCCAAACCAACATTTTGCACCGCTCGAAGTCGTCGAACGGCTACTTGAGATCAGGGCTGAGTTGGGGTTTAGCGAGACGATCTACCTAGACAGGTCACAGGAACTGACTGACTTCCTGGATGCCTATGGATTTGATATTTATGCTTTCTCGACAAAGAACGACAAGATAAACTACGGTGATTATTCAACGCCCGTAGCGCCGGGAGGCGATATTCTCCACTGTTCGGGTACGGCACATTAACAACTAATCACAATTTCCAGGACGACTGAAGGACAAGCGGAAGGTGATCCAAGCAATTGGAGCCTTCCGCTCTTTTTTATCGCGCTTTAATAATAAACAACGTTCCGTCATCATCAAGGAATTTGCGTTCAGTAAAATCTGCAACGCCTTTTCTTATGTGATCGATGAGCCGTTTAGCAGGCAACCCGGACTGAAGGCCATCTAAAACCCGCTTTGCGAGACGTTCTTGCCCATATTCCTCGCCGGTCGGGTTGGCGGCCTCGGTAATACCGTCGGTGTAAATAACCAAGACCTGGCCTTCCTCAAACCTAATGAAATGCTGGTGAAAGTGTGTATCGTCAAACATTCCCAGCGGCACGTCACCGTATTCGACAAATCTATACTCGCCGTCCGGCTTAATAAGCAGCGGCGGATTATGTCCGGCATTTGAAAATACGAATGTTTTGTTCGTGTAATCTAAGATACCGTAGATAGCCGTAATAAACTTATTGTCTTCGATCGAGTCACGAAGAAGGCGACTAACCTTCGAAAATGCAATATGAGGTGCATAGCCGATCTGCACGCAGGAGCGTAGGCACGCCCTCAGAAATGACATCAAAAGAGCGGCAGGAATGCCTTTACCGACAGCGTCGGCGACCACGATCCCGATCTGATCGTCAAAAACCTTGACCCAGTCGTAATAATCACCCGATACTTCCTCAGCTGGAAAAATGTATGCGCTGACATCAAAATTCTCTATCTGCGGGTCACTTGCAGGCAGCAGTTCAAGCTGCACCTGACGGGCTATCTCCAATTGTGCCTGTAGACGCTTCTTTTCTACGACCTGATCGTGCAGGCGGACCTTTTCGATAATGATCGCGACCTGCGAGGTCAGTAGCTGCAATACCGCCAGATCGTCGTCAGAATATGCGTCGAGACTGTCACTTTCGAGGTCAAAGACGCCAATCACGTGCTCGTTCGAGATTATCGGAGCGATCATCTCCGATCTCGTTTGTTCACGTGCAGGAAAATAACGGCTGTCCTTGCTGACATCATGCGAAAGGATGGGCTTGCCTGTTTGAGCAACCGTTCCCATAAAACCTTCGCCCATTTTCAGCCGCGGCTCTATTAACTCAAAGCTGATCTTGTAACCGCGAATGACCTTGGACTTGAAAATGTAGGGGCTCTTGTCTTCAGGACTAAATTCGATCAGATAAATACCTGCAGCGTCATAAGGTATCAGCGAACTGAGCGTATCCATAACAAGATTGAGGACCTCGTCAAGATCGAGCGAACGGCTGATAGTCTTGGTAATGTCCAACAACATCCGCAGTTTATCTACGGTCGAAAGTTTTTCGATAGCAGTATTTTTCTTATTCGCCTGATCGGCCATATTCATTCGCCCTGAAAAACTCTTTCCTTATACGTGTCCCACAAACGCGAGACCTTGATCCTATACTCTACCAAAGCAAGACTGACATAAAAATGCCGGGCGATCTCTCGGGCAGTCTTCCCTTTCTCTACCATTCGCCGCAGAGCTGTGTACGGCACCAACGCCGCTGCACCTGTTGAATAAGCCTCTTCCTCGATAGCGTGGTTATAATCACGCGCTATGATCTTGCCTTCCTTATTGCGATTTTCGATAGCCAGACGGCTCGGTTTGTGGCCAAGAAAAACATGTGAGATCTCCTCCATCAACGTCGCGTTCTGACGATTTTTTCCGTGAGTGGGATTGAGAATAATGAGTTTCCTGCCGTCAGGCAGCGTGTGCGAAGCCGCACCACCCGACCAGGCCTCTTTTCCGCCGCCGAGTAAATGCTCAATCGTTTCAGGACTGAGAGCTTCGATCTCCTCGAACGGAATGACTAGAAGATTCGCATAGATGGCCAATTCAAACGGGTCCAACGGCTGATTGTCGCGGCGCAAGCCGGCAAACTCGCGGAGCCCACGCGCTCTCATCTCGTATTGTCGTCCTTTTTGTGTCGGAGGAAGGTCGTTTGAGTTCACATCCGTTGCAATAGTCAGATTTCAGAAGTCCGCACTACGGGCACCGTAGGAAGTGAAGGCGGCACCTACTTCGTGCGGGATTCTGCAGAGACTCGCTATACTTCCTTGAATTCAGAATCTACATCTTCGCTGGAAAGTGCAACGCGATAATTCTTTGACTGTTTCTGTTTTGTGATCAGCAGATCGTCTTTTGTTTTCAGAAGGTCGGCTCGGTTATAGACCGAGAGCTCAAAGTTGTAACCGTGCGTGATCGCGTCCTTGGGGCAAGCTTCGACGCAGAATCCGCAAAAAATGCAGCGGCCGTAATCAATATTGTAGACCTTTGCGTAGCGCTCATCACGTCCGACACGTTCTGCATAGGGACGCGGATCGTCCTGTGCCTCGATATAAATGCACTCCGACGGACAGGCCGCAGCGCACAGATAGCATGCCACGCATTTTTCCTTGCCGTTTTCGTCGACGTGCAGAAGATGCTGGCCGCGGTAACGCGGCTGCACCGTAACGGGAACATCCGGATATTGAACGGTCCATTTCGCTCGTGGAATTTCCGAGATGGTTCTCTTCATTCCTTTTATTACGGCTACTGTGGAGTTGATTACGTCAGAGACGATTGACATATATTTATCGGAAATATGATTAACGTGCCAGTAAAGCAAGTCCATTAAAGAAAACTATCCAGATGATTTGAATAATTCCCAGCAAAATTCCAATTGCTCCAGTGATCATGCCGCCAAGTGCCAGGCCGCGTCCGCCAAATTCAGAAGGATTTTCATCTGCCTTCTTTTTAGCAATAAATCCTATTACGATACCCGCCAAGCCGGTTAAAAGTGGTAAGCAGCAAAGACAGCTCAGAACGCCACAGACCAGAGAGGCGATCGCCAATCCCTTACTTTGTCCGGCAGCTCCGACAGGTGGGGGCTGAAACGGAGTATTCGAACCGATCTCCTGATTTTGCCAGGCTGCATCAGGAGCAGGCGGAGGCGTCCATTCGGCGACCGGTGCAGGGTCCGGATTGTGGAATGGCGAGGCTGTTGGATCTGCAAGTACAGTTTCCATTTCGCCTAATGGTTCGGCAGTTGGTTCAACCTGGCTGTCCGGCATTCCAAATGGTGAGGGCGGAGGCACATGTTCGCTACTTAATTCAAATGCCGGCTCTTCTGCAGGTGGAGAGGATTGAATATCCGTTCCGAGCGCTTCTTTCAATTCCGCTTCCGAAACGTACATCGTCTTAAGCGGATCGACACCCGGCAGGTCAAGGACCTCATCAGGCGGAGCGATCGGAATAGAACCTGTGGTCTCATGAATTTGCGGTTCTTCTTCTTTGACTGCCGGAACTTCGGCAGCGGCCTCGACAGGAGCTTCTTCGATCTGCGTTTCCACCGGCACTTCTGGTGTCAGATCAAGTTTATGACCGACGACAGTCGCATATGGATCGAATGCAGGTTCCTGGCTGACAAGTTCCGCACCGTCAACCTGGCAAAACTTCAACGAATCCTCAAATTCCTTTCCGCAAGTCGGGCATTTTTTCATAGCATTAAATAAGTTTCTGCAAGTTATAAAGTTAAAGGTAGTTTCAGATAGTTTACTAGCAAAGCAGGATTTTGCGAAAATCAACCGCAGCATTTTCCGGGAAACGGAACTGTCTGCAACTCTGCAACTATCTGAAACTTACTGTAACTAGTCTAGACCAACTCAAGTTTGCTAAAGAAATAGGCGATCTCGATGGCCGCGTTCTCGTCCGAGTCAGAGCCGTGAACGGCATTTTCGCCGATTGACGTAGCAAAATCCTTGCGGATCGTTCCCTCAGCGGCGTCAGCCGGATTGGTCGCTCCCATCAGTTCGCGCCACGCCGGAACAGCGTTCTCTTTCTCAAGCGCCAGCACAACACACGGCCCGCTCGACATAAAATCGCAAAGCTCGTCAAAAAAGCCTTTGCCAGTGTGAACGGCGTAAAACCCTTCGGCCTGCTTCCGCGTCTGATGTATCAATTTCATCCCGCGGATCTTAAACCCGCCGCCCAAAATGCGTGAAATGATCTGTCCCTGTTTCCCTGCCCGAACAGCGTCGGGCTTTATGATTCCAAATGTTAGATTGTTCATTATTTATTTTTCTTTGTTTTCTTTATTGTTTTTTCCTTCGACGTCGTTGCCGTGGACAGTTTTTCCAATGGTCTGCTCTGAATTTCATTGACAATCATTGGTCCAATCGAGGTTGTTTCAACCAGTGGAAATTCGGCCACGGGACAATTAAGTACTTTACAGTCAATGCATCGAAGAGCTATGTCGAGCCGCAAAGATCTTTGCGGCACCCAATAATTTGCAAAAGTAACCTCTGTGAACGGCCTTCCAAAAGCAATTACCTTATATAGACCACTTTCTAATTCAAGTCGATATTCGCCGGCCGCATTTGTAGAAGCAGAAAAAGTCCTTCCTTTCTCGCTGATGAATTCAATTTGTATCCCAGGAATGACTGCACCTTGCTCATCAAACACAGAGCCGCTTACAACTCCTTTTTGCGCAAAAACACAAGCTGCTAAAAATAACACGAAAATGACTATCCTAATTATTCTCATGTCCTTTTCGATGTTCGGTTTATGGATTACGATGCAGCGGCCTTCGAATCAAGCACTTCAGCTACCGCCTGCCCAATATCCGCAGGTGACTGCACCACCCGAATTCCGGCAGCAGTTAACGCGGCCATCTTTTCCGCCGCGGTTCCCTTGCCGCCCGAAATGATCGCTCCGGCGTGGCCCATTCGGCGTCCCGGAGGCGCCGTTTGTCCCGCGATGAAGGCGACGATCGGTTTTGTGACATTGTCTTTTGCATATGCGGCCGCTTCCTCTTCGGCTGTGCCTCCGATCTCGCCGATCATTACGATGGCGTCGGTTTCGTCGTCTGCCTGGAACAGTTTCAAAGCATCTGTATGCGTAGTTCCGATGATCGGATCGCCGCCAATGCCGATCGCTGATGATTGGCCAAGGCCAAGAGCGGTCAACTGGCCGACTGCTTCATATGTAAGCGTCCCCGAACGCGAAACGACGCCGATGCGTCCTTCTTTATGAATGTGCCCAGGCATAATGCCGATTTTGCATTTGCCGGGCGAGATGATTCCCGGACAATTTGGGCCGATCATTCGTGTTGCCGGACGGTTGCTGAGATATTCGTGAACTTTGACCATGTCGGCGACCGGAATGCCTTCAGTGATCGCCACCACAAGCGGCAAACCTGCATCGGAGGCTTCCATGATCGCGTCGGCGGCAAACGCCGGCGGCACATAGACGACCGAAGCATTGGCTCCCGTTTCACGGACAGCGTCAGCGACCGTATTAAAAACGGGCACGCCTTCGTGCGTAGTTCCGCCTTTCCCGGGCGTGACGCCGCCGACCACATTTGTGCCGTAATCGCGCATCTGCAGCATGTGAAACGTGCCTTCTTTGCCAGTGATCCCCTGAACGATCAGGCGTGTATTTTTGTCAACTAATACGCTCAATTTTAGGTTCCTCTCCTATGACAAGCTGATAAAACAATTGGAAAGTATAACACGCTGCCACTGGACACACCCAACCGCTGAGGCCTCAAACGAAATTATTGACATTTATGCAATATGGTGCTATCCTTGCAACAAATTGCCGACTTTCTCGGGTTTTACCGGAAATCACTATGTTCAGGCGTTACTGATCACTGCAACATCATTATTTACAATAATTATGATTTTTGTAAGACATTGTCTTTTTTTTAAAAAAATCATGGGACAGGGCATCAAATCTCGCCGCAACCTTAATGGATTCAAGGATTTAGACTGTCCCACCAGGGTGTGCGACAAGCGTGGGACAGTGGGACAAGGAAATCACTAGGGCAGTGGGAGAAGTAGTACCGATCTCTTTGGACAATTCCCCTGACTGCAAGATTTTTCAGAACTATATGCTTGCTGATTACGTTTGAAAAATTGTCGAACTCTTATTTTAATATGCGCCAGCTTTACTCATTTTATTCAGACGCCTTTTGGATCGCCGTCAAATCGATCCTTGAGCATAAGCTGCGCGCAATTTTGACGCTGATCGGAATTATCATCGGTGTGGCCGCTGTTGTCGTGGTAGGAGCTTCGATAAGCGGCCTCAACTCTTACGTAACAACTCAGATCTCAAAGGTTTTGGGGACAAATCATTTCATGATCGCTCGAATGGCATTTTCGGGTCATATGGCCGATGACGCCTTCGAACGAGCGAATCGCCGCAACAAAAAGCCTACTTGGGAGGAATACGAATACCTTAAGGCAAACTGCCGGAACTGTTTAGAAGTTGGCGCTCAGATGTTCGGCAACGCAGACTTCAGCGAGAACGGCGTCGAGATGCCTGCGGTAGCTATTAGCGGTGTTACTTCTAATTTTGAATTTATTGAGGACAAGAACATTGTCGAGGGCCGGTTCATTTCGCAGGACGAAGAAGAACGGGCTGCCCGCGTTTGCGTCATCGCCGACGATGTCCGCGAAAAGTACTTCAGCAACGGTTCCGCTATTGGAAAAACATTGAAATTGAGAGGCGTGCCTTTGACGGTCGTCGGTGTCGAAGACAAACGTGGCCAGTTACCCGGCAGCAATTTCAATAGAACGATCTATATTCCCGTCACACTTCATGCTCAGATCTTCGGCAGCGGCCAGAACGGTTTGACAATACACGGCAAAGGAAAAAATGTCGAACAGTTCGATGCCGCCATAGAAGAAGCCCGCGTATTGCTGCGAAACAGACGCGGCATTACAGCAGCCGAAGAAGATTCTTTTGGCCTCGTAAACACTAAGGAACTTGGAAGCCAGATCGATCAGTTCACAGGTGCGATCGCGGCAGTTGTCGTTCCCATTACAATGATCATCCTTGTGGTCGGTGGCATTGTCGTTATGAACATTATGCTCGTTTCGGTCACCGAGCGAACATTTGAAGTAGGACTTAGGAAAGCCATTGGAGCAACTCAGCAGCAGATACTGTTGCAGTTCCTGATCGAATCATCGCTGCTGTGCATCATCGGCGGCGTCATTGGCCTTGTCCTCGCTATCGGTGTGACGCAGTTGATCACTCTGCTTGC
>CAZGSC010000135.1:0-9197 GCA_964528325.1 uncultured Chloracidobacterium sp.
TTTGATTGGGCGATAGAGGTCGCTAAGGAATATGCGACGCTGCAGGAAAAAAATGAACCGGTCCCGATCGCACTGGCCGCCCAGCATGCAGTTGCCGACAAGGTCGTTTACCAGAAACTCCGAGAGTTTTTCGGCGGACGGCTGCGATTTTGCATTACCGGCGGCGCTGCCTTGCCGGACGAGATCTACTTAATATTTACAGGTGCCGGAATTTCGATCATGCAGGGCTATGGCCTTACTGAGACATCGCCCGTGATCTCATCGAACAACCCGACCGCCGTCCGTGTCGGAACTGTCGGAAGGCCCATTCGCAACGTAAAAGTGCGTATTGCCGCCGACGGCGAGATCGAGGTAACAGGCCCGGGTGTTATGCTCGGCTATTATCATCGGGAAGAAGCGACCCAAGAGGCTTTTACGGAAGACGGTTGGTTTCGCACGGGCGACATAGGAAATATCGACAAAGACGGCTATTTGTGTATCACGGATCGCAAGAAAGAGCTGTTCAAAACTTCAGGCGGCAAATATATCGCGCCGTCACATATTGAACAAATGTTAAGGTCGTCACGGTTTGTTAATCAGGCAGTGCTAGTAGGAAATGAACGAAAATTCCCTGCAGCACTCATTGTGCCCAATTTCGAAATGCTGGAATCTTACGCAAAACTTAAAGAACTTGAGATATCGACCCCAACGGAACTCTGCAGCCATCCGCGAATACTCGATCTGTTTACCCGACAGATCGAATCTCACACTCAAAGTTTGTCACAGTTTGAAAAGGTGAAAAAATTCGCCCTTCTCGAATACGAACTAACTGTTGAGAAAGGCGAATTAACACCAACGCTCAAAATAAAACGAAGGGTTATCGATACAAAGTATCAAATGGTAATTGAGGATCTATACAATTCAGCAACGCCGGATCAGTAAATGACCCTGTACGGAGTGGCGTTCGCAAATCCTCCAACAAGCGTTTTTCCCGCGCTGAATGCAACATCCGCAATAATCTCACCAATGGACTTCTTGGCCTTGGCAACCACGACAATATCGTAAGGCTGGAGCATTATGTCATTTTGCTTTCCTTCGCGAATGTTCTTTAAGTTTGCGGAGATTAGATCGCGTTCTTTCGAGGTAGGGCTTGAACCGGATTTTAACCGATAGATCGAGATGCTCTTGGAATTGGCATCCTCGCGTACTCCGCCAACCTTTCCTATCGCCTCGGCAAGAGACAGGCCATCTTCCTTCAAGAAGACGCCTTGACCACCTACAACCTGACCCGTGACATATACTGGTTGTGCCCTCTTTACTTCTATACGGTCGCCGGGATAAATGGCCGGGTTGGAGTCCACTTTGCCCGCAACTACATTAGCCCAACTGTAAGTACGAGAAGGAACGTCCATTGGATTATTGGAACTTGACTTCCAGTTATCGGGGTCGTTTTCCGCCATGCAAAGCGGCGGTTTCGGGCGAAAGACCTGAATCTGTCCGCTTGCACTGTCATCCTTTAGGCCTCCGGCCACGGAAATTATCTCCATCAGCGAAGCAGCTTTGCGTGTAAGCGTGATCTCGGTCTGTTTGTTTATTTCACCAGAAACCGACACCGTCGGGCGACTGTTTCTAAGATTAACGTAAAAATTGTAACTTGGATCACGAAGGTACTTCCTAACCTCGGCTTCGATCTCGGCTTTGATCTCTCGTTCCGTCCGGCACTGAGCGACGATCAGCTTCTTCATAAAGGGAACTGCCAACATGCCGTCTTCATCGACAGTGCCGACAAAATCGTATCCTAATTCGCCATGCACCATTCCCGAGACCTTATCGCCCGGGCCCAATGTATAACCTTTAGGTGTGTTTTCGGAAGTCGTGTCCGAAGGCTTCACGGTATTTTCCTGAGGAACCGTTCCATCCTGCGCGAACACAGAACCGGAAAAAGCGAGAATAGTAAACAGAATCAATGACTTAAATTTCATACACGAACCTCGAAAACTATGTAGTATGCCTAAGTTTAACGCACCTCAACCCGCGAAACAACCTTTTTACCGTTGCGAGCCGGAATGAAATTGGATGTGTCACGCCTAATGATGGTTGGTCAGTGAGCAGTTTGTTCGAGCGGAATTCGTGATAAAGTATGAAATACGCGAGAAAAATGACTCAACCAAAGATCTCAAAAAACCGCATATCCCGAAAAGCTGCGTCTTTTACCGAATCCGTCATTCGCGAAATGACCCGCGAAGCCGTTAAGTACGGAGCGGTCAATTTAGGCCAGGGGTTTCCTGATTTTGCCGCGCCCGAGGACATCAAACAGAGGGCAATGGAGGCCATAGCAGCCGACCACAATCAATATGCGATCACGTGGGGTGTAAAGAGTTTTCGTGATGCTATAGCAAAGAAAACGATGTGGTTTCTGGGGCTCGACCTCGACCCTGAAGCTGAGATCACGGTAACCTGCGGCTCGACCGAGGGAATGATCGCGGCGATGATGGCAACCGTCGATCCGACTGAGGAAGTCATAGTTTTCGAGCCTTTCTATGAGAATTATGCGCCGGACGCTATCCTTTCTGATGCGACACCGCGGCATGTTCCGTTATACAGGACCGATAACGGTTTCGTCTTTGACCGCGAAGAGCTTAGGGCCGCTTTTAACGAAAAGACAAAGGCTATAATCATCTGCAATCCGAATAATCCGACCGGCAAGGTATTTACCAAGGACGAACTCGAATTCATTGCTGATCTCTGCAAGGAATTTGACGCGCTGTGCTTCACGGACGAGATATACGAACACATCATCTACAAAGGAAACGCCGATGACGATCCGTTGACGCATATCTCGATGGCGACAATTCCAGGCATGCGCGAACGAACGGTTGTCGTTAATTCACTATCAAAGACCTATTCGGTCACGGGCTGGCGCGTCGGTTACTGTATTGCTCCGCCCGATATCACGTCGGCGATCCGGAAGGTGCATGATTTTCTGACCGTCGGAGCGGCAAATCCGCTGCAGCACGCAGGTGCCTACGCTCTCAGTCTGCCGCCGAGCTATTACGACGAACTTCATCACGAGTACTTGCGAAAACGTAATTTTATTGTGCCCGCACTGCAAAACGCCGGTTTCAAATGCGACTTTCCAGAAGGTGCATACTATGTGATGTGCGATATTTCGGCGTTTGGCTTTGCGAACGACATTGAATTTACAAGACATCTCATTCGCGAGATCGGCGTCGCCGTCGTGCCAGGCTCTTCGTTCTATCATGACCCGCAAATGGGCTCGCAAATGGTTCGCTTCTGCTTCTGTAAAAAGGACGAAACGCTTGAAGCGGCCGCAGAAAGACTCGCAAAATTGTCACGCGGTTAAAGCAACCTTTTCCCAACTTCGACGCAACAAATCCAATATCTTGCGCGTTATACGCTTAAAGACGGTTCCTGTTTTTATCTAACTCAACGCAAATATTGGAGGTCATTTTATGTTTATTAGGTCATTAATTTCTGTTTTGATCGTTACTTCAAGTTTTGTCCTCGTTTTTGGCCAGGACGCTCCCGACGCCAAAAAAGACAAGGAAAACGCAAGAACGCCACGTGCTTTTGCATGGTCGTTCAATGGTGACGGCGGCTATTTAGGCGTCCGAACAGAGGAAGTCAACAAAGATAATTTTGCAACGTTTGGCTTGAAGGAAGTTCGCGGTGTCGCGGTTGAAAAAGTGATGGAAAATTCGCCTGCGGCTGCAGCAGGTATTCAGGACAACGACGTGATCGTCCGTCTCAACGGCGAAGAGGTCACAAGTACGCGAAAACTTACCCGCCTGATCTCAGAGATCGCGCCGGATCATCAGGTTTCGCTCACTGTGCTTCGGAACGGTAAGGAAAAAGACATCAAGGCAACGCTAGGCAGACGCCAAGGGCCGCAATTTGAGAACGGAAATTTCGCGATGACAATTCCTGATATCGACAAATTGAAGCTGGAGAAGGAACTGAAAGACCTGCCGGAACTGAAAGAACTAAGGAAGCTAAAAGAATTACAGAAAGGCGACGGCCCTATGGCGTTTACAATGCCGGACGGTGAGGGCAGAAATTTCATATGGAAAATGGGCGAGCGTCGGCAGATCGGCATTTCTGTATATCCGCTCACCAAACAGCTTTCTGAAAACATGGGTGTCGAAAGCGGCGTAATGATAAATAACGTTCGCGAGGATTCGCCCGCTGCAAAAGCTGGCCTGAAAGCAGGCGACATCATTGTCGAAGCCGGCGGCAAGGCCGTTAAGAATAATATGGATCTGATGCGCACCATCAACGATAAGAAGGAAGGCGACATCCAGCTAATGATCATTCGCGACAAAAACCGCCAAACTATATCCGTTACCCCTGAGGCCGCAAAAGACAGCGGTTTTGTTTTTCAGACCGATGGTGACGAAGATGGTTTGGTCGAGGCTCCGGAGTCGGGAGAATTGCGTCTTGCAATGCCGTCAATACCTGCCGCTCCGATGGTCGCACCAGGCAGAATGATGCCGCCAATGACGCCGAAAGCAATGACAGTTCCAATGCCGGCAATGCCGTTCATTGGCGGACCGGTGATTTAATAATATTTCACCACAGAGAGCACAGAGAAATTTATTAGTTTTCTCTGTACTCTCTGTGGTGAATAAAGTTAAATGAGGCGAAAATCAGGATTGTTCTTACGCCGCCATATAAATCCGTCAAGTACATAATGCGTTAGCTGCGGCAACGCTAACAATGGCACAAGATAAGTCTTTAAAGTTCCCCAATCCCAATCACTGCCAAAGAGCCACTGCTTTTCGTGCCAGACGCCGCGATGCCAGAAAAGCTCCTCGACATAAGCCAGGGCCCACAATGTTGCCAAAAAGATCAGCCAGTTTTGTGAGAGCGTTCGATAAACACGGCCCGTCGATTCACGGCGAAACCGTGCATACACATAGATCAACGCAAAATACGGCACGCCATGAATGACGACGTTCGTCACCGTGAAAGCGTAGTCCGAATTGAAGTAAACGATGCCGACATACCAGCAGATAGCGGTCGTGGCAACTACGATATCCTTGCCGATATTTAGAAAACTTTCGGTGAAATAGAGATAGATCGATTTTACAAAGTAAGCGGTCAGCGCGAGGACATAGATCGGGAACAGGATCGTCTCGACGATCATCGGAATCGAAACAAAATCATTCTGAACAAACCACTCAAAGTTGCGCGGCAGACGCGTCATCCAGAATGCAAGTGGATAAACACTTGCGAGATAAACCGCCGCCGCGTCGATCCACCAAGTCCATCTTGCAGTCTCATTTAGTTTGCGCCGATAAAGTGCAACCCAACCATATTGCTGACGGACAAAATGAAAAACAGCGACAGCGGCAAGAGCTTTCCAAAAGACCAGATCGCCCTCTGAATACAAAGCGACGCCGACCACATAACCAAAAACCGGCACTAGCAGATACAGCCATATGCGTCGCTTAAATTCTTCCTTATCAAAATAAACTCTAAAACTCGTGGACCAGACGTGAGCAACATCGATCAAGAGTACCGCCGAAACCCATGTCCACTCAGGCGAATCGCCATTCAAAACCCCAAGCTGCCAGCCGGCTGCGAGCAGCAGCAGAGACAAAACGGCACTTCCCAAAAAAACTATTAGATCTATCGACTGAGAAAAAAGCCAGTAGTTCGGTCTTGTTAGTGTTGCATCCATCAGCGGCCGATTACCTCGTTTGCAGCGCTCAGTCCATGATAAAACGCTTCCTCAAAAAGCGCGATACCGCTCAGATCTGTGTGCGCGAAATGAATATTGCGATATGGTTTGATAGCTTTTTCACGAACGCCGCTCCAGATAAAATTCGGACGCGGGCTTATCATCGCGTGGCCCCAACGCATGATATCGATTCGTGAAGTGAGATCGTAAATATCAGGATGCGCTCTGGCGAGATCGGTGAGGCAAACATCGGCGAGGTCGCGCCATTCGTAGTTGAATAGCTTTGTCCGTGCGTTTTCTTCGGCACACATCGGATAGTAATACGTCAGTATCGTCGGGCCGTAGTCGATGCCTTTTTGATGAGTTGCCGTTACGTAACCTAAGCTTGGACTTTCGTAGAGGACATTGTCCCATGAAAGCGGAAAATCTTTTACAAAGCGTGGCTTCGGACGGTCCTTTAGAAAAAGATTGGCGACGAACCATGCATTGTGCTGAAAATCGCTCGCTGCAAACGGAGCATCTTCACGAAAGCCGCGAATCACATACGGCGCAGTAAACATCGGCGACGCAAAGATCGCTTTTTCGCAATGAATACCGCGAACTTCATTACCATCGAGACAGATGACATCGACACCTTTGTCGGTCGGCACGATGGAAGCGACGATCTGCGATCTGCGAATATTATCTTTAACTTCTTCAAGAAAATGATCTACAAATTGGCCGTTGCCCTCTGGTGCTGTAATAAAAGGCTGCGATTCGACTCCGCTTTTGCGAACCCGCGAACAGAAATAAAACAGTCCGGCCCATGCAGATGTTTGTTCGAGTTTTAGTCCATAATCGTCGCGACAAGCGTAATCGCAATACCAGAGTAAACGCTCGGACGTAAAGCCATTTTGCCGCAGCCAATCTGCAAATGAGATTCGATCGAGTGTCGTCACCTCGATGTCGGTTGAGCAATTGGCAATCGGTACGACGAATGCACGTTTGCCATTAGCGTCACGCCAATTTACCCAGCGATCGATCTGTTTTTGAAACTCGGCAAATTGAAGTTTATCTTCTTCACTCGCACCGACGTTCAAATACAGACCTTCGTACCAGCGGCCTTTGTAAAAGACACGTTCCTCAGGTTCACGACATAAGAATTGTTCCTTAACAACGATCTCACCGTTCGCATCGCGGCCATCGAGCAACGACATCTCATCAAGAAGATCTATTAGCTCCGAGTTTTCCTTAAACGGCACAGGCAGATAATGTGCACCCCATGGATAGCCGACAGGTTCACCTTTACCGCTTAGCGACGTTCCGCCTACTTCCTTTTCGAGTTCGAGCAAAACAAGATCATTGAAATTCTCTTTCTTGAGTTTCCACGCAGCGGCCAATCCGGCGATCCCACCGCCAATAATAGCAACCTTTTTGGTTTCCCATTTATCGACCGGAACTTCAAAATTATGATTTTCCCTAAGCATGTGTCCCAGCGAAACACTCTGGCCAACGAGCTCACCAACGGGAAACGCGCGCGGTTGACGCAATCCGCAAGCGGCCATTGCAAAAGGCGCTCCGAGAAATGCGGTTAAGAGTTCGCGTCGCGTTAGATTCATCACTGCTCAAACCGCCGCCATTCTGTCTCGTAATAACGCACTAACGCCTGATTGTCTAATCGGTTTATTTCGATCTCGTCTTTGGGCCGTGAGGTGTCGGATGGAAACTCAAACATTGACGCAAAAGAATTGTCGTTCAAGAAATTAAGTTCAATATTTGAAGGTGGCTGCGTAGGCGGATCGAACGGCTCCATTTTTGCTAGAGCGTAACCCCAAACGCCAAAGCTCGGCACCGTTGTTTGATAAGGCCGGACTGTAAACCCAACAGATTCAAGTGTTTTGACAATGCACCAGAATGACCTGCGTGCGACGAGCGGCGAAGTGGTTTGGATAACGACCGACGAATCGGGTTTCAATTTGGATTTTAAAAGGTTGTAGAAGCGTGTTGTGTAAAGTTTGCCAAGCGCAAAATTGTTCGGATCGGGAAAATCGACGATGGCGATGTCAAACGGTTCTATCTGCGTGTTGTCGAGCCACACAAAAGCGTCGGCATTAGTAACATGAACACGGGGATCGTCAAATGAATGTTTGTTCAAGTCACCGAGAGCGGGAACGGCGGATGAGACTTTTGTCATGTCCGGATCGAGATCAACGAGCTGAATAAACTCAACTGAGTTGTATTTTTCAATTTCACGCAATGCAAGGCCATCGCCGCCGCCGAGCACAAGCACACGCTTCGCTTCACCTGAGAATGCCGCAAACGCAGGATGCACCAACGCTTCGTGATAGCGATATTCGTCGAATGAATTGAATTGAAGATTGCCGTTGAGAAAAAGCGCGTAGCCGGTCTTGCCTTTTGTCACGACGATCCGTTGATAAGACGAACTCTTGGCGTAGATTATGTTATCGACGAACAGAGCGTCCTCCGCAAGGGTGGTCAGTTTGTCAGCTTTGATAAATGCGATGACAAGCAGCACGAGAATGACAAAGCCTTTGACGCGCATTAACGTGACGTTTCGTTTGATGAGCGGCAAGAGGAGCCATGTTCCCCAAATGCCAACGGCAGCATTGAGCATCCCAAATAGCAGCGATGTGCGGTTCAACCCGAGTTTTGGGACAAGGAAGATCGGAAACAGCAGCGACGCAACCAATGCGCCGATGTAGTCAAAGGCAAGGACACGCGAAACAAGGTCTTTGAAATCGAGCTCGTCCTTGAGTATCCGCATCAACAGCGGAATTTCCAGACCGACCAGCATGCCGATCACAAAAACAACACCGTAAAGCACGATGCTGAAATATGAAAGATGCGCGAACGTCAGAAACAGCAGCGGAGCCGAAAACCCCCCAACGACTGCAACTGCAAGTTCGATATCGACAAATTTTTCGGCAATATGCTTATCGATAAACCGCGACAGCCACGAGCCCACGCCCATCGCGAAAAGGTAAATGCCGATTATTGTCGAAAATTGTGTCACCGAATCGCCGAGGACGTAGCTTGAGAGAGTTCCGGCAATCAGTTCATAGATCAGGCCGCAGGTGGCGATGACAAAAACATTTAAGAATAAGAGCGGAGCACGTTTCATCTTAAAGGATGAAGGATAAAGGATAACGGATAAAGTAAAGAGCGGCCTTTTCCTTTATCCTTTCGCCTTTACCTTTGATCAATTTCCTTGTATTGCCGCTGAGATTATTATCGCCACGCCAATGATGAGGGCTCCGATGATGATAGCAAGCGACGTGTTTTGATCTTCTTCGATCTCTTTTTTGACTGAAAAAGGCGCGACGAGCACGACGATAAAAAAGGCGACGGCAAAAACGATGAGGCCGATAGCCACGAAAATGACCGTCGTGGCTAAGACTGGCAAAAGCTCCTCAAGCTTGACGATCAGCCCCAAGGTTGGGGCAAAAGTTAAAAGATTGGACATTATTTTCCTCCACGAAATCCTGAATAAAAGAACGGCACCCCAAGACGCGAA
>CAZGSC010000136.1:0-9099 GCA_964528325.1 uncultured Chloracidobacterium sp.
TAATGATTTGAGATTATTTGCTTACAGGGCGCATTCTTATGAAGATCTCAGCACAAGAAGAATATGGGCTAAGATGCCTCGTGCAGCTGGCAAATCTAAGTGATGGTGACAGCCTGACGCTGCCGCAGATCGCCGAGCGCGAAGGTATCTCGACCGCGAACGCGGGCAAGTTGATGTGGCTGCTCAATAAAGCCGGTTTCGTTAGCTCTACTCGTGGAACCAAAGGCGGCTATTTTCTCGCCAGGCCTGCGGAAGATATACGCCTCAGTGAAATAATCAGGGTGCTGGATCAGGATGTGCTGACCAAGCATTGTGACAGTTACACAGGCGTTTTGGAATCGTGTGTTCACAAGGGCGATTGCGGCATTCGGCCTGTGATCGTCGGCCTGCATGAGATCGTGGAAAACGCACTCTCGCAGATCACGCTGGCGCAGCTGGTCGGGTCGGAAAGTTCGGTAGACGCTATGTTTCACAAGATACAGGGAATTAACAGGACGATCGAGCCGCAAAGAATTTAAGATGGTTTTGCCACGAATGACACGAATTACACAAATGGAATTCATTATTCGTGCCATTCGTTTAATTCGTGGCTAAAAAAATATGTCAACAGCAGCGGAATTATTAACTAATCGGGAATATAAATACGGCTTTGTTACCGATATTGAGACCGAGACGATAGCTAAAGGTCTTTCCGAGGACACCGTGCGGCTGATCTCGTCGAAGAAGAATGAGCCGGAATGGCTGTTGGAGTTTCGTCTGAAGGCATACCGCAACTGGCTTAAGATGACCGAGCCGAAAACTTGGGCAAACTTTGAGTATCCGCAAATCGATTTTCAGGACATTTCGTATTACTCGGCTCCGAAACAAAAGGCCAAAAAAGCCAGCATGGATGAGGTCGATCCGGAGCTGGTGAAGACTTTTGAGAAGCTTGGCATACCGCTGTCTGAGCAGAAAATGTTGGCGAACGTGGCGGTCGATGCTGTTTTTGATTCGGTTTCGGTTGCGACGACATATAAGAAAAAACTGCTTGAGGCGGGCGTTATATTTTGCTCGTTTACCGAGGCTGTCGCCGATTATCCCGAACTTATTAAGAAATATCTCGGCTCGGTCGTTCCTGTAAATGACAATTATTACGCGGCACTAAACTCGGCAGTTTTTTCTGACGGCTCGTTCGTCTTTATTCCAAAAGGCGTGCGATGTCCGATGGAGCTTTCGACATATTTTCGCATCAATACGCAGGAAGCCGGGCAGTTTGAGCGAACGTTGATCGTCGCCGAGGAAGGCGGCTATGTCGCCTATAACGAAGGCTGCACGGCTCCTCAGTTTGACACGAATCAATTGCACGCAGCGGTCGTCGAGCTTGTGGCTTTGGACGATGCCGAGATCAAGTACTCGACCGTGCAGAACTGGTATGCGGGCGACGAGAACGGCAAAGGCGGTATTTATAACTTCGTGACAAAGCGTGGTGCTTGCCGCGGCGTGAATTCAAAAATTTCGTGGACGCAGGTCGAGACCGGTTCGGCGATCACTTGGAAATATCCAAGTGTCATTTTGCAGGGCGACAATTCGATCGGTGAATTTTACTCGGTCGCTCTCACAAACAACGCCCAGATCGCCGACACGGGAACGAAGATGATCCATCTCGGCAAGAACACGAGATCGACGATCGTTTCAAAGGGAATTTCGGCAGGGAAATCGAACAATTCGTATCGCGGACTCGTAAAAATAATGCCAAAGGCAGAAGGAGCGAGAAATTATACGCAGTGCGATTCGATGCTCATCGGCGGCAGATCGGAAGCTAACACTTTTCCGTATATCGAAGTGATGAACGCTACCGCCAAGGTCGAACACGAAGCGACTACCTCAAAGATCAGCGAAGACCAGCTTTTTTATTTGCAGCAACGGGGCATTTCGCAGGAAGATGCAGTTTCATTGATCATCAACGGCTTTTGCAAAGAGGTCTTTCGCGAACTGCCGATGGAATACGCGGTCGAGGCGACGAAGCTCTTGGGCTTGAAGCTGGAGGGCAGCGTCGGATAACTCTCACGGGATTACGGATAGGAGAGATGTTATGGACAGCGCACAGATGATGAGATCGACACCGTCGGTTTTTGATGCGGCAGTACAGGAAGAATTGCTCGGCCGGCTGCAGCGGCTGCGTTCAGTTTCGCTTGAGAATGGACGTGCTTCAGATCTTGCACTCTTTTTGAAGGAAGTCGATACAGCGATCGCCAAGTTTGAAGAAGGCACGTATGGCATTTGTGAAGAGTGCCATGAATCGATGAATGTCGAGACGATGCTCGCCGATCCGCTGGCACGCATTTGTCTTGATGAGTTGACTGGTAAGCAAAGATCGGCGCTCGAGGACGATCTGCAATTTGCAGCGCAGATACAACGAGGCTTGCTGCCCGAACGCGATATCTCGCACGGTGGATGGCGTGTCGATTATGTTTACGAACCGGCGCAGCTCATCAGCGGTGATTATTGCGACGTTATAGTCGATGACGAAAATCTATATTTTGTGCTTGGTGATGTTTCGGGCAAAGGAATGGCCGCGAGTCTGCTGATGTCGAATCTGCATGCGATCTTTCATTCGCTCGTGCCGCTCAGTTTGGAGTTATCCGAGCTGATGATCCGTGCAAATCGCCTGTTACTCAAGAGCAGTCTTGCTAACCAGTTCGCAACGCTCGTCGTCGGCCGCGCGAGCGGCAACGGCGAGGTTGAGACAGTCAACGCCGGCCACTTGCCGCCGCTTTTGATAAAGCACGGTGTCAAGGGCGAACTTGATCTCGCTGGCCTGCCATTGGGAATGTTTTGTGACGCTGAATTTCCATCACAGAAAGTGAAACTTGACGACGGTGATTCGCTGCTGCTTTTTACTGATGGCGTCACAGAGGCTGCGAACAACGACGGTAATGAATTTGGCTCCGCGCGGCTTTCGGACGCTATCAATGGTTTTGATTTTTCACATCCCACGGAACTCATTTCCCGATGCGCAGGCGAATTAACGAATTGGCGCGGCGCGGCTGAGCGAAATGACGATCTGACGATGCTTGCTTTGAGATATGGATGAAATGAAACTTGATATTTACCAGGTTGACGCGTTTAGTTCAAAGCCGTTCGGCGGCAATCCGGCGGCGGTTGTTCCATTAGAGAATTGGCTGCCTGACGAAACCTTGCTCGCGATCGCTGCCGAAAACAATCTTGCCGAAACGGCATTTTTTGTGAAAAGCGGTGATGCGTATGAGCTTCGGTGGTTTACGCCAACGGTTGAAGTTCCGCTGTGCGGACATGCAACGCTTGCAAGTGCGCATGTGATCTTTAACGAACTCGGACATACGGATGAAAAGATCATATTCAAAACACGTAAGCGCGGCGATCTGAGTGTGACCCGTGACGGGGATCGGCTTGTGCTTGATTTTCCGGCGTACCCTATGAAGGAAATTGAGCCGATCGAAATGCTGCGGACAGCAGAATTTCCTCCTATCAGATACTTCGAATCACAGGACAACATGCTCTTACTTTTAATGGACAGCCATAAGACTGTTGCTGAGTTGGAGCCTGACATGAGAAATGTTGAATCATTGCCGTATCAGGAAGTCATCATCACAGCAAAAGGCGATGACTGTGACTTTGCTTCGCGAATGTTCGCGCCAAAGATCGGCATTCCTGAGGATCCTGTCACGGGGGCGATCCACTGTTCACTGATACCGTATTGGGCAGAAGCGTTAGGAAAGACTGAGCTTTTTGCACGGCAGGTATCAAAACGCGGCGGTGAACTTTTCTGCAAACTTGCAGGCGATAGAGTTGAGATCGGCGGCAATGCGGTGTTGTACTTGAAGGGCGAGATCTATGTCGAGACCGAGCGAAGTGTCGCAGCTTGAGATACGGCTCGCCGTGCCGGGCGACGAAGAGTTGGTCGCGTCGCTAATACTCGCGGCGTTCCTGCCGTTCAAGAGCGAATACACGCCGGGTGCTTTTGAATACACGGCGGCGACTGCTGATCTAATACGCGAGAGGTTTACCGAAGGGCCGATGTGGCTCGCATACATTGATGGCGAAGCGGTCGGCACGGTTTCGGGACTGCCTGAAGAAGATCGGTTTTATATTCGCTCAATGGCTGTAAAGCCGGAGGCACAAGGTAGCGGCGTCGGGCAAAAATTGCTGGAAGTTTTGGAAGCTCACGCTCGTGATGCCGGATTTACAAAATTGTATCTTTACACGACCTATGTGCTGCCCGGGGCGAGACGATTGTATGAGAAGAACGGATTTTATGTTTTGAGAGAAACACTGCCCGAGGAATGGTTCGACATGGGCGGTCTTGAGATGGAGAAAAAGCTGAATTAGATGTTATTAGAAGTCAAAGATCTGCATGCCGGCATCGACGGCAAAGAAATTTTGAAGGGCCTGAATTTACAGGTCCGCAAAGGTGAAGTTCACGCCATAATGGGCCCGAACGGATCGGGCAAATCGACCTTGTCAAAGGTTCTTGCCGGACATCCCTCGTATGAAGTAATCTCAGGCGAGGTGCTTTATGAAGGCAAGAATCTGCTAGATATGGAACCAGACGAACGCGCGCGGGAAGGTGTGTTCATGGCGTTTCAATATCCGGTCGAGGTGCCCGGCGTGTCGAATTCGCAATTCTTGCGGCTCGCCTATAACGAAAAGATGAAACATCTGGGAGCGGAAGAGCTAGACCCGCTCGAGTTTAATGATTACCTAAAAGAAAAGGCAAAGATCGTCGATATGAGCAGTGAGTTTTTCAAACGCTCGGTCAACGAAGGTTTTTCGGGCGGTGAAAAGAAGCGTAACGAGATACTGCAAATGGCTGTTCTACAGCCCAAACTTGCAGTGCTTGACGAAACCGACTCGGGCCTCGACATTGACGCTCTGCGGATAGTCGCCGAGGGCGTAAACAAACTCAGAAGCGACGATAACGCGATCATTCTCGTGACGCATTACCAACGGCTGCTCAATTTCATCGTGCCCGATATGGTTCACGTCCTCGCCGGCGGTAAGATCGTAAAAGAAGGCGGTAAAGAACTCGCTCTCGAACTCGAAGAAAAAGGCTACGACTGGGTCAAGGGCGCCGCTCACTAATTGATGTCTCAGGCAACAACACAAAAAAACAGCAGTACGACCGCGATCATCTTCGCGGTTTTTGCTGTTGTGTGTATTGTTGCTTTTTTGACATATCGCGGCAGTGATATTGGTCAGTTGCCGAAGTTGATCGGAAATCTTGGCGGCGGGCCGTTGTTTGGTCCAATGGACGGTTTTGTGGGGCTATTCCTCGGGGCGCTCGTTTTTGCATGCTGGATAGATGTAGGAAGTATCGTCTTTAGAAGTGTCGCCGTGAAATGGTTCAATACAAACATCCACACATTTACCTACTATGCCCTAACTGCATCTATAGGTGCGGCAATGCTTTCTCTCGTCTGGTTTATTTTGGGCCTCTGCGGTCTCTACTCAACTTCAATAGCGTGGACAGTTGTTCTTATCTGCACCGTTTTGCCGCTGGCAGGGCTCCTTATACGTTTAGTGGCTCACAGAGGATCCGTGACGTGGCCGTCGCTCACTAGTCGCGTTCAACCGCTTGGCTTAACGACAACTGAACGAGCGTTAGCAGGACTGATCGTAGTGGTGCTTCTAGTTACCCTTATCGCGGCGCTCGCACCTCCAACGGCAAAAGATGCGTTGCTTTATCATTTTGCTATTCCGAAGGTTTTTGTCGCTCAACATAGCAATGCGTTTGTTGACGGAAACATCGCCAGTTATCTTTCCCTCGGAACTGAGATGCATTACGTCTCTGCAATGCTGATCTCCACGATTGAAAGTCCGAGAGCTGCTGAGACCGCGGCAGGGGCGATAGGTTTTCTTTTCTTACCGCTTCTGCTGCTAGCCGTATACGGCTGGGCGCGGGAGTTGAGTTTGCCGCGCAGTTGGGCGTTGCTTGTGACACTGATCATTGCCACTATTCCGACCGCCTATCACGTCGCATCGAGTGGCTACATTGATCTTTCGCTGGCGTTGTATGTCACACTTGCGGCTTATGGTTTGACGCGTTGGTGGAAAGAGCAGACGTGGGGTTGGGTGATCTTGATCGGCATCTTTCTCGGGGCTGCGCTGTCGGTCAAGCTGACGACTGTATTTGTAATTGCAGCATTTGCGTTGATGATCTTGCTTCGCGCACGAGGTGTCGAAAACACAGGGAAGATAGTAGCGAGCGGATTTGCGGCTTTACTTCTCGCCGGAGTTATTGCTTCGCCATGGTATATACGCACTTGGGCGGCGACGGGCTCACCGGTCTTTCCGTTTTATATGAGCATTTGGCCGGGCAAAGCAAACGGCTGGGATGTCGAGCGGTCGAACCTGTTTCAGGCGATGAATTCGCAATACGGCGGCATTGATACAAGCAAGCTCAATTATTTGACCGCGCCGGTTCGCATGTCGGTTGCCGCACAGCCAGAGCAACCTGCAAATTACGACGGCGTTCTCGGCGTGGTGTTTCTAATAGGACTTCCGCTGCTTATTTGGGCATTGTGGAAATTTGACCTCGCTGTTGAGATAAAGATAATGACCGGCATCGCGAGTGTGATGTATCTCTTCTGGCTTTTTTCGAGCGAACAGCTTAGATACATTTTACCGATCGCGCCGCTCCTTGCGATCGCGATCGCAGCGTCAGCGGAAAAGATCGGAAACGGCGTCAGTAAAGTCGCTCGGTGTGCGCTTATCGCAGCTTCTGTATGCGGGCTGCTTACAACGTTTGCGTGGTTCTGTCAGAAGGCTCCGCTTCGTGTCGTGTTGGGCGGTGAAACACGCGACCAGTATCTGACACGCAATCTTGATTACTATCCTTACTATCAATGGATCAACACAGAGACACCGGCGGACACAAAAGTGTGGCTGATCAATATGCGTCGTGACACGTATAACATCGAGCGGACGATCTTTTCGGATTATTTGTTTGAGGATTGGACATTGCGAAAAATGCTCTGGGAATCGAGTTCTGCGCAGGATATGAGAGTTAAAACCGCAGCGATGGGCATCAAATATGTGTTGACGCGGCACGATTTCTTGTTCGATTATGATCGCTCGACGCTCGTTGACGACAAAAAAGCCAGGGCGGAAAACGAAGCGAAGTTAAAGATCGCACGAGAATTCATTTTAGATCTGGCAAACACGATCAAAGCCGATAGCAAGTTTAGTTTGGTAAAGGTGTTTTAGAGAAATGGTATCAACTACAGCCGTAATGGACTCACAATTTACGGAACAATTTAGAGAGTTATTAAAGTCGGAAACCAACGCCGAATTGCGAAAGCTGCGCGAAGATGCGTTTGCTGAATTTTTACAGTTGGGTTTTCCGGCCGTGAAAAGCGAAGACTGGAAATATACAAATGTTGCTCCGATAGCGAAAGAGAATTGGACGGTCGCACCCTTTTGTCCTGACTTCTCGCCCGAAGGCGAGAAGTCAGGACAAAAACTGGGGGCGTTCAATTTCCGGCGAAACGGGTTTGCCGCGCTGAACCTAGCATTTGCTGACTTCAAGATCATAACGATCCCGAAAGAAACAAGCGTCGCGGAACCGATCGAATTGTCTTTTGATGCGGAAGAAAATAGGGCTGTCTTCCCGCACATCCTGATCATTGCCGAAGCCGGCAGCAAAGCGACGATCATGGAGTCTTACGCTTCGCAAACGAAGAGTTTTGTCAACGCGGTTGTGCAGATCGTCGTCGAAGACAACGCGAATCTGACGCATTATCGGGTGCAGAAAGAATCTGTGGATGCGTTTCATGTCGGCACTACGGAGGTCTCGCTTGCGGCGGGTAGTCGTTACGATTCGACCAATATCAATCTCGGCGGCGCCATCTCACGGCATGATGTTGACCTGAAATTTACTGCCGAGGGCGGTGAGGCTTTTGTTGACGGTTTGTATATGCTGAACGGGACGCAGCACAGCGACACGCATTCGGTTATCGATCACCTTGTGCCGAACTGCACTTCGCATCAGACATACAAAGGCGTTTTGAACGACAAGTCGCGAGCTGTTTTTAACGGCAAGGTTTTTGTTAGAGAAAATGCTCACGGCACTGACGCGCAGCAATCGAATAAAAATCTGCTGCTATCGAATGAAGCCCGTGTCGATACAAAGCCGCAGCTTGAGATATTTAATGACGATGTGAAATGCTCGCACGGCGCGACCGTCGGGCAGCTTGAGGAAGAGGAGTTGTTTTATTTGCTAACGCGCGGGTTGCCCGACACGCTGGCGAGAAATCTGCTGACCTACGGTTTTGCCGAGGAGATCATAAACAAGATCGGGATCGAATCGATCAAAAAAGATCTTGATACGATGGTATTGAACCGATTGGGAACGGATATTTAACCACAGAGGGCACAGAGAGCACAGAGTTTAATTTCCTGGTCTCTTTATCTCATCCGTTCTGTGTTCTCTGTGGTGAATTGAACTTATGATTTGGGACGTAGAAAAAATAAGAAAGGATTTTCCGGTGCTGTCGCAGACGGTGAACGGAAAGCCGCTGGTCTATCTCGACAACAGCGCTTCGTCACAGGTGCCGCAGATGGTGATCGACCGGGGAGCGAAATACCTTGCCGAAGAACATTCCAATATTCACCGCGGCGTGCATTATTTGTCCCAGCATGCAACGACCGCCTACGAAGCCGCTCGCGAAAAGATAAAGCGCTTTATCAACGCAAAAGAAGCGAAGGAATGTATATTCGTTCGCGGCACCACCGAAGGAATAAACCTCGTTGCGTACTCATATTCCAAAAAGTTCATCAATGCGGGTGATGAGATCCTCGTCTCGCAGATGGAGCATCACTCGAACATTATTCCGTGGCAGATCGCGGCTGAAGAACGTGGTGCAAAGATCCGCGTTATTCCAATGAATGACCGTGGAGAATTGGTTATCGAAGAATACGATAAGCTGCTCAACGAGCGGACTAAGATCGTCGCGGTTGCTCACGTTTCAAATTCGCTAGGCACGATAAATCCTATAAAAGAAATGATCGCGACGGCACACAAGTTCGGCGTGCCGGTTTGCGTCGATGCCGCCCAAAGCGTGCCGCACTTTCCTGTGGATG
>CAZGSC010000137.1:0-9095 GCA_964528325.1 uncultured Chloracidobacterium sp.
CTGACCTGATGGGCCGCGAGATACAGGTCAAGTATGGCGTCGATCCTAATCGTAAGCTTACGCTGACGAAGATCCTGATCAAAGGTACTGACAAGTTGACGCTCTCGGATGTCCAAACTGTATTGACATCTCAAGTCGCAAATATTCTAGGCGTTATTCCGGTCCTCGGTTATGGCCGCGGATATACGAGCGCGGCTATCCTCGAACAGGATTCTGCAACTATTAGATCGCTGATGTCGGAGCTTGGTTACCGTGGTGCAGAAGTACACGTTAACCAAGGTGTTTCTCTGAACGGCGACGATCTTATAATCACATTTGTTGTTGATGAAGGAGTGCCGACGATAGTTAGCGATGTGGACTTTAGCGGAAATGATGCGGTTAAGACCGACGATCTGCGAGCTCAACTTCCGTCGATCGCAGGTAGAAATTACTCGCGTGCAAGAGAACGCAACGCGGTTCAAAAGCTTCGCGAATACTACTCTAACCTTGGGTATTACGATGCCCGTATTACCTCAAAAATGATCGAGCTGCCAGCCGATACAGACAAAAAGAACGTAAGGATAGAGTTCAATATTGAATCCGAAGGAAAAAAGGTCGTTATAAGGCGTATTCTCATAAACGGAAATGAAAATACAAAAACTGAAGCCGTAATGACGGCCCTGACCTTGCGATCCGGCGATCTGCTGCGTGCCGTGAACATTTACACCAGCGAACAGAATCTGTACGGGACAGATGCCTTTTCACGAGTTGAGATAAAACCACAGCCTGCGGGCGACGCGGCGGACGGCAACCGGCTGACCGATATCATAATTAATCTCGAGGAACAGCCGCCGCGATTGATGACATACGGCGGCGGCGCCTCGACCGACCTCGGACTGGACGGTTTTTTTGATATTCGGCATGTTAATCTTTTTGGTAATTTATGGCAGGGCGGAGCCCGTGTTCGGGTCAGCCAACGCCAGCAATTGTTGCAATTTGACTTTGTCGATCCGAGATTTATGCGGGATAAGGAAAAACGCTTTGCCCCGCTGACGATCAGCGCCTTGTACCAGCGTGATTCGACGGTCACTCGCTTTTTTCGCTCGGCTTTTGATAAGGGCACGTTCGGCATCGTTCAACGGGTGGATGAAAACGGCAACCCGATAGACGATTTTGGGATGCCGGCTGGCGATCCGACGATCAACCGGTTCGCTATCTCTGCTGAAACTAGCAGAACCATCAGCCGAAAGGCCAGAAGCCTCGTCTTTTTCAGATATCGTTTCGAAGATGTTCGCCTTTTTAATTTCGAGAGCCTCTTGATAAAGGAGCTATTGCGGCCAGATCAACGGGTTCGCATTTCCGGGCTGGGAGCAACATTTGTTCGCGACACGCGGCGAAATTGTTCGGTTAAATACTCACTTCTCGACTTGATAGCAAAGGGCGAACCTTCTGAGCCATGCCGTTATAATGCTAGTGACCCAACGAAGGGCGAGTACATTACAGCGGATTACAATGTTTCGTTTCCGGCCATCGGCGCGAATATTGGTTTTCAAAAATTTCAGGCTACCGCGAATTACTACTACACCTTTCCGACCCTGAGAAACACAACATTAGCTGCCCGCGGCATAATAGGCTTGGGACACGTTTTCTCGGGTGGAGATCGATTCAACAGTGCACAATTTCCGTCCCTTAACGGCCTGCTGCCGATCAGCGAACGATTCTATGGAGGCGGCTCGAATACGCTGCGCGGTTTTGATTTTGAAGAGGCCGGCCCACGCGTCGTTATTGTTCCGCAAGGAACATTTATTAACAGCAGCGGAACTCAGGTTTTTCTCGATCCGTTCACCGTCCCGTTCGGCGGCAATGCACTCGCGGTTATGAACCTGGAGGCTCGTATTCCGCTGTCAAGATCGATCCGGGCCGTTCCGTTCTATGACGGCGGCAACGTTTTTCGAAAGGCTGGCGACATTTTCAAACGCCCTGCAACCACGCCAAATGATGTAGCCGCACAAAACCAGCGGGCGGTCTGGACGCATTCTGTTGGCCTTGGATTGCGTCTAAAAACGCCCATCGGCGGTGAGTTTGGTGTTGATTACGGTTTTTTGCTAAATCCGCCCGAATTTCTGATCCCACAATCGGCCGGCGGCAATGCGATCTACAGGCTTCCTCAAGGCCATATTCATTTCCGATTCTCGCAGGCGTTCTAAACATCTTTCCCAGCACCTGCAGACGGTGAGGTATACCGTTCTAAGTGCTGAGGACGATTTATGAATTAAAAGCTGGTCAGAGGCATTAATGCTGAATCGGAAGTTGGTTATTCAGTAATGGTTGGCTTGGCAACGCCAGATCGGATCTGTGAGCTTTTCGCTGTTGTTTATTCAGATACATCATTGCGTCAGCCTTCGCTATAGTATTTTCGAGGTCATTTATATCGTTAAAATTCTCGAACGCATGCGAGATACCTATCGTTAGCGGTTGATCGGCACCCAGCACATTGACATCTGTCAACAATTCTTCCATCTTTACCATTCGTTTGTAGGCGATCTCGGCATCCAAACCGACCATGATCACGAAAAACTCGTCGCCGCCCCATCGAAAGATCAAGTCTTCGCCTCGAATAACTTCACGGATCGCTCTAACCGCCAATCTGATCGCGGCATCGCCGACGGCATGGCCATATCCGTCATTGATGTCTTTTAGGCCGTCGATATCGAAGAATCCGATGCAGCCAACTACTTTCTGGTCGGAATCTCCATGACGCTTTAAATACCCGTGAAATGCGTGTCGGTTGAGGGCTGCCGTAAGCGGGTCCATATGGGCCAGCTCCTCGAGCCTTTCGTGCGCCATCTTTAGCTTTTCGTTGGCGATCTTCGCATCGGCCAAGACTTGTTCGAGAAGAACGATCACCATTCCAAATCCAAGCAAGATCTGCAGCGTAAGATCGATGACCGAGTTGTAGGAGAGGTAATCAGTATCGATGATCAAATATTGGCGGGCCGTAAAAACAACGAAATACTGAAAGAAGTCGACAACCAGCAGACCCAATGCAACGAGCATCACGCGCCATCCGAATGTTCGCAATTTTGTTCGCCATAATGCGAGAAATGCGAGCATGAAGAATCCGGACAGGATCAATGAATGGGCGTTGAAAATAAGATTGAAATCGTTGCCCATGAATGGCAAACCAAAAGCAACGAATATGAACGGAAGTATTAAGAGCTCATTTCTTACCCGCATATCCTCGTTTCCGGCGAGGCTTTTGCATCCGGCTAGCAGGAGAAATCCGAAAATGTATTCATTCAAAAAATATAAGCTGAAAAGCTGAACGGAATAGTCCTCGTAACTAAATGCGAGACGCAGACAAAACAACGCGAATGAGAGAAAGAGCCATGCGTTGGTCCAATGCTTGAGCGCGACGACATTGATCGAGCGCCGCAAAAAAAGTGTCAGCAGCGTGATCAACGAAACTCCGGCTAATTGGATAATAAGGCCTATCTTCGAGTCCATAAAGTTGGGGCTTAGATTGTCGGTCGGTCAGCAATCGCGGGAAAGGCGGAAGATGAGCGGGTGGTTCGCAGGAGAGGCCACTCTTTAATTCTAATACAGCGGCTTTGTTTCGTCTATATGTTTTTTAACAATGTTTTTAGATCTTGTTGATCCGGCAGGCCCGACCTTGCTCCAAATTTGCGGCACTTGAGCGCAGCAACGGCATTTGCGGCTCGAGCACTTTCCTCAACCGTTTCGCCCGTCAGTAACCCATAAAGGAGGCCGGCTCGAAACGCATCGCCGGCACCGGTAGTATCTTGGCAGCCATTTGGAACGTCGAAAGCCGGGGATTCAATAAACACGCCTCCACATAGAAATATCGAGCCTTCGCGTCCGAGAGTAATTCCTACCATTGCACATCCAAAACTGGCGGCAATCTCACGCATTGCCGATCTGTTGTCAGGCAGACCTGTGAACTTTGCAGGAAATGAGGCCGAAGCTGTGCAAATGTCTATCAAAGTTAGTAGTTCGTCCACACCGTCAAACACATTATCAATATCGATCGATGTAATCACGCCGTGCTTCTTTGCCATTTTCGCCATTTCGATCGCTGCCCCTGTGTCGTGCGGCGTCAGATGGAGAACTTTGCCGCGTGCAGCAATGGCGAGCGGAGCATCGATCAACTGGTATCTAAGCCTATCGTCACGATGCCAGATAATCGTGCGTTCGCCGGTCTGTTCGTCGATAACAATAAATGCAATTTGTGTCGAGGCTCCGGGAACGATCTCGGCATACGAAGTATCAACGCCCTCATCGATCAATGTTTGCAGTCCGAATTCTCCATCATTATCCGATCCAAATCGTCCGACGTAGGCCGTCGTCGATCCCAAACGCTGAAGGCCGACCAGCGTTGACGCCACTTCACCGCCGGCATCTTTCGTATATCCAGTGAATTTGACCTTCGAATCAAAAGCCGGATATTCGGGTACGCGTATAAGATGATCGACAGCGTTTGTTCCAAAGCCCACGACGTCAAAGTCTGTGTGCCGCAAAAGTTCAAACGGAAATTGCATATATGCCTAAAATTTGAGGCTGCTTCTTGCCAAATTATTGCTAATCAAGTTAGATTGATTAGCATACATATTTTCACCCGGTCGTCGTGTGATAGACAAATATATCTTTAGTTTTTACGGAGAGACTTGATACATGCCCACAACTATTTGCCCCGAATGCAGTGAAGAGGTTTTCGTCGATGCCGAGATCGAACAAGGTGATGGTGTCATATGTGAAGAGTGCCATGCCAAGCTTGTTGTTGTAGGTTTGGATCCGATCGAACTGGACCAATACGACGAGGAACACGATGAAAGGTCTGTCGATGACGACTTTCATAGCTATGAATTCGATGACGACCGATACTAACTGCCATTTGATCAAGTATCGGTCAATCTGACCGCACGGTTTTCAATTTGATCGGTCATCAAGACCGATGCCTCTACTTTCCACATTCCTTCTTTTGATCATTTCTCAATATTCTTAAGGGTTTTGCGACGTACCTGATCATGGCACGCCGTTTGATTATATTCTAATCGAGGCTTTCCGTTTTTGCGGAGGCCAAGTGAAAAAATTTCTCATTGTTGAGGATGTGTTAATACCTGGTGCTACGAACTAGCTGATTCCACCTTCGCAAGTTTTGGCCTAATTCAATGAAAGATCTCGCCATACAACAATATCGACCACCGACTTTGCTGTTATTTGGTTCTTTGTTTTTATTCACACTCACCTTATCGGTGTTGGCGGTTGCGTCGATTATCGAACTTCCCTTTTCCGGCATTATTGCTCTCGTGACGGCGACTTCGGTTTCTGCCTTTGTAGGCAGATTTCAGATCCGGCTGCCTAAGTCTGCCGACGTGCTGCCGGTTCAGATATTGTTTGCGTTCTGGGGTGTACTATGGTTTGGCTACGCAGGTGGTGTTGTTCTGGGAGTTCTTTCGACGATCCTGAACATCTGGCCCTCACGAAAAGACAAAAATAATTTTGTTTTTGAAACGTGTTCAGAGATCACATCGATCATCGTATCTATCTCGGCTTTTTCCCTAATATTTGGATCGGCGGCTAGCACGGGAGCTAAACTCGGGCTCGCAGGTCCTATCGTCGGACTAATAGCCATTGGAAGTTTAATGGTCGCAACGCTCTATGTTTGTATGACCGCTCTTTTATCGGCTGCTTTTTACGGGTTAGAAGGCGACATTGAAACTCAAAAAGCCTTGGCTGATCGGCTTAAAGAAAATTGGCTCGATGGCACATTGATGACTGTGTCAACGATGTTGATCTGCCTGCCTTTTTCTCATTTTGGCATTGAATTTGGTTTAGTTGTAGCACCGATCGCAATTCTCGCAAATATCGCTTACAGCATCCATACCAAGCGGTTAGATCAAAAAACGAAACAGATATCCGAAGCCAGCCGCGTACATCTTGCGACGGTCGAGGCTTTGGCTACCGCGATCGATGCCCGCGATCAAGTGGGTCTCGGCCACGTGCAGCGGACGCAGATATACGCCATTCGCCTTGGAGAATTGCTTGGTTTGGGTGAATCCGAGATCAGTGCTCTTCGGACCGGGGCGTTGCTGCATGACATCGGCAAACTGGCTGTCCCTGATCATATCCTGAACAAACCCGAGAAGTTGACGTCCGCCGAACTCGAAAAGACCAAGATCCATTCGCTTGTCGGCGCTTCGATCCTGGAAAAGATAGGCTTTGATTATCCCGTCGTTCCAACGGTGAAATACAATCACGAATTTTGGGATGGTAGCGGATACCCTGAAGGCCTCAAGGGAGATGAAATACCGCTGACCGCGCGAATTTTGGCAGTTGCAGATGCCTATGACACACTTCGCGGAGCTCGGCCCTACAGGCCCGCTATACCTAGAGATCTTGCGAGACAGATCATTCAGGATGAGGCAGGAACGCATTTCGATCCGGCGATCGTACGTTGTTTTATCAAGAATCTCGCCGGGCTTGAGGCTGAGGTTGACGCAAATGGCCTGGGATATACTGCAGAAAACGAACACGGGGGACATAACTATGTTGAGCAGATCAAGCTGGCCAATCGCGAAGTGTTTGAATTGTACGAGTTGGCTCGCGAATTTAGCTCATCGCTGAATTTTGAGGAAACTCTTGGCCTATTCAGTAGTAAGATCGGCGAGTTTGTCCCGTTCACGACGTGCGCGGTCTTCCTTCTGGATGAAGCAAAGAAATACGCCTCTGCCGTTTGGGTTGATGGTGAGAATTCAGTTGATCTGCGCGGCCTTCGAATCAAGATCGGAGATGGAGCAACCGGAACAGCCCTGAAAACAAAAGATATTGTCCGAAAGGGCGATACACAGTTTGATCCGTCTCTTTTTGATTCTGAATTGTCTGAGGGTTATTCGACAATGGCTTCGGTACCGCTGATCGCAAATGACGAATTGATCGGTGCTGTCTCTATCTATTCAAATGAGATGACTGATTACGGTGAAGAGCATTTGAGGCTTCTCGAAACGATCGCGAGGATCGCTGCTGAGGCGATCGATAAATCGCAGGAACACGATGAAGCAAAAACGAACGCTCTGACCGATCCAATGACTGGCTTACCAAATGCCCGCAGTCTGCAGATGCAATTTGAAAAAGAGGTCGGCCGTGCGAGCCGCGGCGGCACCTCGTTCCAACTGTTGATGCTCGATCTGGATGGGTTTAAGGCGGTAAACGATTCCTTCGGCCATAAGGTCGGCGACGATCTTCTTCGCGAGGTCGGCAACGTAATTCGTGAACAGCTGCGTGATTATGACTTTCTGGCTCGTTACGGCGGAGATGAATTCGTAGCCCTCGTCCCCGACACAAGTTTGGAAGACGTTTCGGATCTGTGCAGTCGAATTGAAACTGGTGTGTCTGAATTCAAACTCGAAGTCGAAGGCTTAAGATATGCGACTGTTGGTGTCAGTATAGGGTCAGCGAGTTATCCGGCAAGCGGCGAAACATTCGATCAAGTTATTGTCTCAGCAGACAAGGCAATGTATAGGAGAAAAACAAGACGCCGGTTAGACCCCAACAGATTTATGATCAGCGGCCTTGGCCATGAACGAGAGGCCTCCAACATCATTCCCAACGCCGAAGATAAGAGCGGCCTTATCGTCGAACTGGACGAGTCTCATGTCGTTACTTCGAGAGCAGTAAATTAGCCGAAGCATCTAACTTTCTAACTTCGCGGGCCGCGATCTCATTCTATTTACAACTTATCGTTAAAAAATCCGACGATCAGCGCCCAAGCATCTTTGGCGGCTGTTTCATCATAGACCTCGGGCCGCGTGTCGTTGAAAAAGGCGTGGTCCGCGTCGTATTTGACAGAGTGAACTGGCAGTTCAAATCTTTCAGCTGCGTCTTCCAAGAGCGCGACCTTTTCCGGTGTGATCCAACCGTCGCGCGTTCCTGATATGAAGATCACAGGAACTTTCAGCTTCTGCAAAACATCTTCGGCCGGAATATCGCCGTAAAACGGTGCGGCGGCGCTCAAGCCGTCTAGTTCGCATGCCGCGAGCAAAGCAAAGCTGCCGCCCATGCAGTATCCCGTTATCCCAAAATGTGAAATATCATATGCCAAAGCCGCCGCGTCGATCGCATTTTTTATCGTATCGAGACCATCCTTGTTTGTGAGGTCGTGCATCATTTGCGAGGCCTCGGTGCTGTCGGCTGCGATCTTGCCGCGATAAAGGTCGGGAGCAACCGCAATAAAGCCTTCGGCGGCATAACGGTTCGCAATATCTTTGATATGACCGTTTAATCCCCACCATTCCTGAATGACAATAACGGCCTTGCCGTTTGAAGCCTCCGGCAATCCAACATACGCGCTCGTCGGCCCATTGGCAGTGTCGAATGACAATGTTTCATTTCGCATAAATACCTGGTCTAAAAAATGTGATCTCGATCCGTATCTTTCAATGGGCCGCCGTCATTGCACGCGGCGGAGTGAAGATGTGTTTTGAACAAGCCGTCTCGACAAGGTCGATTATTTCATTTTCGCCCGGCGAGCGGCCTCTGGAGTAAACATTTGTGATCTCTGAAACGATGAGCAATTTCGATTTCTCGAGCAATGTTTGTTCGCGAAATGACAATTTCTTTTGGTGACTCAAGAACGTAAGCGTTTTCATCACTTCCGCTGCCTGAAAAATATCACCAGAACGCAGTTTTTCACTAAATTCGCGTGAACGCGTCTTCCAATCGCAGCAAACCGGTTCGAAATCCTCAGCCAGCATATCGATCAACTTTCGGCACTGTGAAGAGCTGATGAGCGGCCTCAATCCGACGCTGTCGGCGTTATCTTCGGGGACAAAGATGGTGGAATGATCGTTCAACACGCGAAGAGTAAAGCCGCTGATCGAGCGCGTTCCAACCGTCTGCTGCCTGAATCCTTCCACAAGGCAGACGCCTTGATTTGGATACGATACTTTCTGACCGATCGTTAGCTGCATTGCCGCTTCTCTCCCAAAAAAGTTGAGATAGGACGCGCTGCGTTTCAAATCCTGAAATACGGCTTTTGTCGCGCGCGCTTGCGTTGTCAAGAGATAAGCTAATTGTAGCACGGCTTACGTTGAGTTAAA
>CAZGSC010000138.1:0-9054 GCA_964528325.1 uncultured Chloracidobacterium sp.
TTGATGTCCTTCAATCCGCCGACGCGGCGAAATGCACATTCCACAAGGACCCGCAAAAGTTTTGCCTGCAGCGAAACCTCCAACTCACCGATCTCGTCCAGGAAGATCGTGCCGCCGTGTGCCTGTTCGAAAAGCCCTTCCTTTTTCGCCTTAGCGTCGGTAAAAGCTCCTTTTTCATAGCCGAACAACTCCGATTCGATCAGAGTTGCAGGCAAAGCTGCGCAGTTGATCGCGAGATAAGGTTTGTCGGCTCGCTCCGATGCGAAATGTATAGCGCGCGCAAAAAGATCCTTTCCGGTGCCGGTCTCGCCATTAAGCAGGATCGAGCCGACGTCAGATGCAGCAACGCGGCGGGCAAGTTCGATCGACTTTTTCATTGCATCTGATTCACCGATTATCTCCGCAAAATCAAAGCCTCGTTTTCGATCGGTCCGCGCATGTCCGACCTCGCGCCGAAGGTCTCGCGTCTCGGCGGCGTTCCGAAGTGTGACCCTCAATTCTTCAAGCCTGACAGGCTTTCCGATAAAATCATGGGCTCCGCCGCGAAGAGCCGCAACGGTATTTTCGACATCGACATTGCCGGTTATCATTACGACGATAGCTTCCGGAGCCTGTTCTTTGATCCATGTAAGAATATCGAGACCTGAGCCGTCAGGCAGATCGATATCGAGCAATGCGATCGGCGGTTCTTCATCCGCGAATACTTTTTTTGCTTCTTTGACGTTGTCAGCCTCGACGATCTCGTATTCCCATGACCTCAGAGCTTCGCTAAGAGCCATTCGCACAAAGCGGTCATCGTCAACGATCAGAACTTTACCTGCTGGGCTTCCCATATGTTTCCCACGTTTCGTGTAATAACAATATTCATATCACGGCAGCTGTAATTCGAGAAACCCAGGCGCGAAAAAATCCGCACATAGAAAATGGACCGCCTGGATGCTTAGATCCCAAGCGGCCCGTTCAATATCAAAGAAGGAATGCCTTACTTGACGTAAGCGTCAGCTATGGGCTTGTCCGACGCAAGACCAAAGTTCCACGCACTGAAGGTGCCGGAATTGCTAATTCTTGCATACCATGTCCCATTACGATAGACGGCTGGGTCCGTCTTTCCGTCACCGTCATAATCAGCCGGAACGAGAGTATCAGTATTTAACCCCCACTCATAAAATACAGAGCCGTTATTCGAGCTTTGTTTGATATACCAAATACCACTCCTGAAAACGGCAAGGTCCGTCCTGGCATCGCCATCATAGTCGGCGGGAACAAATGTATCGGTCGGCAATCCCCAATACTCATATCGGGCTGTACCGTTGAAACTTTGGACAATGTACCAAGTTGCAGTGGATGGACGGAATACGGCAAGATCCATTTTACCGTCACCGTCAAAATCACCGCGCATTGGCCGGTCACCCGTCGTTCCCCAAGCACGGTAGGTAACTATTCCGGTTGGATTGTTCAGCGAACCACGATAGAAGAAATAGCTTTGGGAACCAATAGCCGAATCGCGGAAAACTGCCGGATCCGATCTGCCGTCACCATCCCAGTCGCCGGTTACCGTCGGATCGTCTCCGGTTTGTCCGAAGACTTCTACCCTTACGGTGTTTGTAGAGCTTTGAAGAATATAATAAGCCGCACGCGTCGCAACGTCTGCGCGCCAGACGGCGATATCCGCTTTGTTATCCCCGTCAAAATCGGCGGGAGTTATTTTATCGGTTGCAATTCCCCACTGCACCGCACTAAACCCGGCTGTACTGCGATTGATATACCAGTAACCGTCACTCGGCCTGAAGACACCACTGTCTGCCCTTCCGTCCCCGTCAAAATCAGAAAAGCCATGGTTCGATGTTACGACAGGTGTCGCCGTCGGTGTACTTGTTGGTGTATTAGCGGGTGTATGTGTCGGCGTTACGGTTGGGGTGTTTGTCGCTGTTGGTGTATTCGTGGGTGTTTTTGTGGCAGTTGCTGTTGCGGTTGGAGAATTCGGTGGTGTATTTGTCGGCGTAACCGTTGGAGTGTTGGTCGCCGTTGCTGTTGGAGAATTCAAGGGCGTGTTTGTCGGCGTAAACGTTGGAGTATTGGTCGCTGTGAGTGTACTTGTCGGTGTTACCGTTGGGGTTCTTGTCGGTGTATTCGTTGATGTATTCGTCGGTGTGTTCGCTGGTGTGTTTGTCGGCGTCACCGTCGGTGTATTTGTTGGTGTGTTTGTCGGCGTTAGTGTCGGTGTATTGGTCGCAGTCGACGTTGGTGTATTTGTTGACGTACTCGTCGGCGTACTTGTCGCAGTCAACGTCGGTGTATTGGTTGGTGTATTTGTTGATGTGCTTGTTGGTGTATTTGTCGGCGTTCGTGTTGGCGTATTAGTCGCAGTTAACGTTGGCGTATTCGTTGGAGTATTTGTTGATGTACTCGTCGGAGTATTGATCGGCGTACTCGTCGCAGTCACCGTCGGCGTATTGGTTGGTGTGTTTGTTGATGTATTTGTGGGTGTCGATACGCCGCCCGCCGATATGGCAACACTCTTCGTATAAGTTTGATCGCCGTTTTCGTCACCGGAGTTATTCGCCTGCAACCCGGCGGCATACATAGTTATTGTTCCAACATTTGTAGCAGGTGCAGTCCAGTTAAAAGACCAGCTTGCGCCTCCTGCCTGACCCGGAAAAAATCCCGAGCCGCTTTGTTCTATGTAGTTGCGGCCGCTGCCTGTTCGGGTTCTCGTAACGGCTGTTAAGTTAGCAAATGTGCCTGCAGCTGTATTCGTGCCGTTCAGCGCGGTTAATTCAAAACCCCACGCTTTTCTCGTTGCGTCACTTGTTGTGTGCTGTACCTGGATCACATAGGTTTGGCCGGGAACGTAGTTTGCCGGTGCGACAATATTAAATTGGCCCGACCCTGAATTTTGGTTATGGCAGGATGTGCATGTCGATTCCCCGGGAGCTCCCGTTCGTCCGGTTGGCGGGCCGCTGCTATCAGCCCGAACCGTCCGGTTGTCGTTGGAAAAAATGAATGCGAGGACCGCAAGCCCGGTGAATAATGCTATGACAGCGACCTTGATCGTATTTATATTGGTTTTCATTAGCTTTTCTCCTGATCGTGATGGCAGCGTCGGTCCCTTCTCTCGTCTGCAAGGGCAATTATCGTGCCCGGCCGCAAAAACTCACTGCCTTGGAACTCAGTGGCTATATACCTTGTGTTTCTAATTGTTTGCACGCCGATCTTGATCTCACTGATCAGGTTGAAATGCGGAATTTCTCGCCACTATCGCGTATAATTTCGCGACTGGCACGGTTACCCGTTGTGACACGGGTCACATTATGTCGATCACTTCTGGAATAGTATGTAGTTGAACAATCTGTGCGTGATCAAAATGAAGAATGGAAGAACAGACATTCGGGTGTATATTTGCATCTTATTCGTCGCTTTTTTCGCATTCAATATCTTGTGTTTGCCATCGGGGCAAGTGAACGCAAATCCGGGCGTTAAGCCGACACCAACACCGCGAAAAGCAAAGTTCACCGAATTCCCCCATGATCAAAAAGCACACCAAATGGAGTGCGGCAAGTGCCACAAATTCCCCTCCGATAACTGGAACAAAGTGCGAACGGGCGATGCGGCATTTGCTGATATAACTGACTATCCAAAACATCAGTCCTGCCTGGCATGCCACAAGCAGCAGTTTTTCAAGGGAACACCGCCAAAGATCTGCTCGATCTGTCACACAAACCCTTCGCCTTCGAACAGTTCGAGACATCCTTTTCCAAATCCCCGTGAGATCTTTGATAAGTCGCCAAAGGGGAAAAATGCCCAGTCGGATTTCGTTGTCGGCTTTCCGCACGATAAGCACATTGAGATCGTCGCTGCGAATACTAAAGCCTCGCCGACATTTATTAACGCTTCATTTATTCGAATGAACCATAGCAGTGCCGCAGAAGAAAGCTGTGCGGTTTGCCATCAAACGATGGCTCCGCAAGGCAAATCTGATGAAGAATATCTGAGCAAGCCGCCAGCGAATATTGGCGATGCGTTCTGGCTGAAAAAGGGCACGTTCAAGACATCGCCTATCGGCCATACAACGTGTTTCACCTGTCATTCCGCAGATACGGGTATTTTACCTGCCCCCGAGACGTGTTCGGCATGTCATCATCTCAAACCGGCTCAACCGCCGTCTGACTTTGATCCAAAAGCCGCTTCCACAATGATCACGGATAACAAAACCATGTCAGATGCGTGGGCAACTCGACATTCAGCCGGAGCGTTCAGCCACGAGTTTTTTGCGCATGTCGATCTGAGCTGCTCGACGTGTCATAACGTTTTGACCATGAATACCGTCGATCCGTTAACGATCAAGGTTGGCATCGCTTCATGTGCGGCCTGCCACGCTACACCAACTTCGGACGATGGCGGCGCTTTGAATTACGAAATGGATAAGCGGAAGGAGAGTTCTGCCTTTCAATGTGTTAAATGCCACATCACATTTGGAAAGCTCGCAGTTCCGAAGTCGCATACCGATGCGATCGCTGCTGCTGCAGCGACGCCGGCGGCCACCGCCAAATGACGATAAAGCCAATGTCCAAGAGCACAAAGACCAATCAAACAAAAATGCGGAGTTCGACTCCGCCTCTTGGTTTGTTCAAAGCCTTTGTATTGCTTGGCGGCATTTTGTTATTCGGCTACGCTCTGGTGGTTGGCTTCTCGGATGGAAATCAGCCTGCAAAGGAAAAGGTCGATGAGTTTATTACACCGCTCGCCGAACCTCAGGACAACGACTACTCAAAATTTAAGCACAGCAACCCGTCTCATACGCGTCTGCCATGCTTGTTGTGTCACCGTCGCGATGATAATTCACCCCGCATCCAGTTTCCGGGGAAACCCGATCATTTGCCGTGTGCGGGATGTCATGCGGTTCAGTTTAGCGACAACACCAGCCCGATGTGCACTATCTGTCATACAGACACCGGAATGAAACGCTTCCCCGGCCTTCGAAGTTTTGGCGCTAAGTTCGATCATTCCAGGCATACGCGTGCAAATTGTGCAACGTGCCATAAAACTACCGGTCGCGGAGGAGCGGCACTCTCGATCCCATCGGGCCAAACAGCTCATGTTACTTGTTTTCAATGTCACACATCACGTTCCTCGGCAGGAATGGTTTCGTGTGATGTTTGCCATCAGCCCGGACGACTGATCCGAACTTCGGAGTCGTCACCGGCTTTCCGCAAGAGCTTCAATCATTCAGAGCATCTGCGGGGAACAAACATGAACTGTGCCACATGTCATACGGTTCGACCGGGAGCGTCACGCGGCCGACAAATGTCGGCTCCGGTCACCTCTATGCACTTTCCTCCGGCCGGAGCTCAAAGTTGCGGAGCTTGTCATAACGGAAAGCGGGCGTTTGGACCCGATGATTTTTCAAATTGTAAGAGGTGCCATTCGCCCACAACATTTAAGTTTTAAAGACCATACCGCGTATTTTTTCGCACACGTCGTGAAAAAAGGCATCTAAATGTTGGAAACGAAATGTTTAATGAGCTTACTGGGATAGTAAATATGGGCACGAGGACTCAGCCATACTTGCGGCACGCCTATTGCTTCCTCTAACTGCAAGAGGCCGCACGGAAGCTGGTCCAAAGTTCAGATTTAGGAGTTGAAAATGAGAATCCATCAAATAAAATTAATTGCTATTATTTTCTTTGCAGTACCGCTGCTTTTATTGACAGTGTTCAAGACTGCTCCGGTAAAAGTAGCGGCATCCATAGCGGAAGATCCAGCGGCCACTTATAAAGCCAAATGCGCGGCTTGCCATACAGCTACCGCTAGCAAATTCTTTGATCCGGCAAAGGCAGACGATGTGCACGTCCAGGTGATATTAAAAGGTAAAAAAGGCGAAAAGCCCCCATATATGCCGGCATTTGGCGAAAAGGGAATGACCGAGGACGAAGCCAAAGCTTTGGTAACGTTCATGAAAACTCTGAGACCCGCAAGTTGATAAGTTAGTTCGGTAAAAAGGGTCTCGTAGCCACGGCCGACCCGCTAAGCGATTCAGAATCTTGACTGAGTTTGGATCTTTAGCGGGCGGCCTTGGTGAATTTATGGCTTGTGAGACAAACATTTTAATGGACAGGTAAAGAATGTGAACCAAGAAAACGAACTCAACAGCGAAGAGCCGAACAAGAAGCCGATCAAGCATGGAATTCCAAGCTTGCTTAGAAATTATGTCAGTTTTATAGGTACGGCTATCGTTGCCGCCAGTCTCGCGAGTGTTACGCTCTTGTTTTTAATTGAGATCACATCCGAGACTGAGAACCCGTACATCGGGATCCTGACTTACATAATTCTTCCATCGATCATGATCTTTGGGTTAGTAGTTATGGCCCTAGGAGCCATTCTCGAACGGCGACGGCGGCGGAGAGGGGACCCAGAGGGCATTACGGCCTATCCAAAACTAGATCTCAATGACGCGTACACTCGCCGCTCATTTGTTAAGTTCCTAGTGATCACATTCTTTTTTGTCACCGCCAGCGCTTTTGGAAGTTATCGAGCCTTTGAATACACAGAATCGGTTCCTTTTTGCGGCGTGACTTGTCATACGGTCATGAAGCCGGAATATACGGCATATCTGGCAGGTGCTCATGCTCGAGTCGCCTGCGTTCAATGTCATGTTGGATCGGGTGCAGGTTGGTACGCTCGTTCGAAATTGTCCGGCGCCTATCAACTCTATTCGGTGAGTTTTAATAAGTATTCAAGGCCAATAACCTCTCCGGTACATAATCTTCGCCCCGCACCGGAAACGTGCGAACAGTGTCATTGGCCCGAAAAGTTTTTTGGCGCGCAGATGAAAGTTTTCAACCATTACAAGGATGACGAAAAAAATACTCTTCACCAATCAAGGATGCTTATTAACGTAGGAGGCACGAGCGGCGGAACCGGACAGGCGACCGGGATCCACTGGCACGTCGACCCCGCAAACGAGGTTTCTTACATCACTACGGACAAGCAGCGACAGGTAATACCTTGGGTGCAAATGAAAGATCGTGATGGAAAGATCACGGAATTTTTCGACCGCAGCCAACCATTGACGGCGGAGCAAAAGGCCACAATGGCAACGCGCAAAATGGATTGCGTGGATTGTCATAATCGCCCGGCGCACCAATATGTTCCGCCGGATGTAGCCGTAGACCAGTCATTCGCTTCAGGTGCATTGGATCAGACGATCCCGTTTCTGAAACAGAAGGCCGTAGAAGTACTTACGGGCACATATGAAACAACACCGGAGGCATTGAACGCAATTGACGTCGGCCTTAATGATTTTTACCGCACCAACTACCCGGACCTGTACTCAGGACAACAACCGGCGATCCAAACCGCGGTTAAAGAGATCCAGCGCGTCTTTCAAACCTACTTTTTCCCTGAGATGAAAACCAATTGGCAGACGCATCCGAACAATATAGGTCATAAGAATTTTCCGGGATGCTTCCGCTGTCATGACGGCCAGCATGTCAGCAATACGGGAAAAGTCATCACAAATGACTGCAACGTCTGTCACACTTCGATATTCGATTCGACTGCTCCCCCTGCAGCCAATATGCAGACCGGGGCATTTCAACACCCCGTCGATCTAGGTGCCTTAGCTGATCGCAAATGTAATTCTTGCCATACACCGGACAAGCCTTTCAAGCATCCAGTTAATTTGGGAGATATTTCAAGGTTTCAGTGTGCTGTATGTCACCCAAGGAAGTAGTAAGATCGCAAACTATTAATAGGGCTAGGCATCATATGCCTAGCCCCTCTTACCTATATGTGTTCCGTTAGATCCTGACTCTCAGACCTGAAATTTTGAATCGCGTAAAAGTACACATATTCCGCGAAGATTGACAGAATTTTTGAATCAATAGCGTTAAGAAATATATAAAGACAAGCAATTAGTTGTTCTAGAAGAGTCGTCGTGTTTGGCACGGATGTTGCGAATGATAATCGTGATGAACCGACTAATTCACTAGACCGGTTCAGAAGTTTTTATTCAGGAGACGAACATGACAACCAATAGAACAAAATTGTTAGCGGTATTATTTTTTGCATTACCATTGTTTTTGGTAGCAGTCTTTAGAGCGACGCCAGTCACAGTAGCTGCCTCAACAGCAGGCGACCCGGCCGCTGAATATAAAGCGAAGTGTTCCTCGTGCCATACGCCTACTGCGGCAAAGTTCTTTGACACGACCAAAGCTGATGCCGAGCTTGTCGAGATAACCCTGAAAGGTAAAAAAGGCGAAAAACCGCCGTATATGCCAGGATACGAGGCTAAGGGAATGACGGCAGCCGAAGCTGCAGGCTTGGTTGCGCACATGAGAGAACTCAGGGCAGCAAAACCCTGATCGTTCTACAATGGGTGAAAGAAAATTATATTAAGCGCGATGCGCAGGTTTGATCCTGCGCATCATCTTATCAGTCTAGTGTATCTTCGTCCGCCTTCGGCTCGTTCGATTCCCCGTCTTTAGCCTTTTTTATCATATCCTCATAGGCCTGTTCGTGTTCTTCTCTGTACGATTCTTCAGAAACACGCCCATCAATAAATGCAAAGTTGACAGGGTAGACATCGGGATCGAAGATCACCTGATAGAAATGCCATACAATGATCGCAAGCGTCGCGAGTATCGCTTCGTAAAAGTGTATGGCGAGGGCAATATCGATCCACCAGCGCGGCAGGAAGCCAAATACGTCGATCTTGAACCATATCATCATACCGGTCAGTCCCATGATGATCGTGCCCCAAACGACTGCCCAGTACTCTGCCTTTTCAGCGTAACCAAACCGCGCAAACTTAGGCTTCTCATCTTTGATCCCGAGATAGTAGGCAAAATTCCCAATGAGATCTTTGACGTCCTTGAACCCGGGCACCATGTCCGTCACCCAAAGCCTTCCCTCCTTTGAAACAGAAAGGTAACAAATGTGATAGATGCCCGTAAGCAGCATCACGACCGCGGCTACACGATGAACTATCCGACGAAAGACCTCGCTGCCTCCCAGGAGCCATCCGAGCCACGAATCAGGATATTGTAGGGCGAA
>CAZGSC010000139.1:0-9026 GCA_964528325.1 uncultured Chloracidobacterium sp.
TAATTTTACGGTACAGAAATCGTCTGCTGGATTTATCGTCACCATCAGGCCGTTGCTAAATGATTCGGACGGATCAGTGCCAATTCCCCAACCTCTTCCCGAGGTGGCGACGGCATATTCCAACGATTTGAACACAACGTTCATCGCTGAGCAGCCGACGATCGAATCCATTCCGGTTCCGCAGCCTTTAGGAGAACTGCCGTTAGCCGAAATGCCTGTCGCGGCTCCGTCCTACCAATTCGAAAGCTCATCGCTGGGATACGACCAAACCTCAGCCGCTTCAGTTGATAATGCGTCGCTTCAAGACCTTCTTTTTGAGGAGCGTGAGCAGGCCGCTCTGGAATATGTTCCTTCTGCGGATAACGATCAGGAAATAGAGGTCGTAGATGTCAATGACCCACAATTCCAAACCGTATTTTCCGACACATCTAATTATGAGCCTCCGGGCAGGCGTGACGATTTCGACCTCGGCGAATTTGCTGCTTCGACGGATGAGGAGACATCGCCTGAACCCCTTACCCAGCTTACACAAGAAGCTCCCTCATACGAGCCTCCACCTGTTCCGGTTGTTCCTCCTCCGCCGCCGGCATCGGCAGCTCAGTCGTCGTCCGCCCCTGCCGCTCAGGCCTCTTTTGTTCCAGCCGCTGCCAACTCGACCGAAAGAGCCAAGATGGACGCTCTTTTCAACAAGATGGCAGAACTTGGAGCTTCTGACCTACATCTTTCGGTCACAATGCCGCCGATGATCCGTAAGGACGGCAAGATGAAACCGCTGGAAGAAGGCGTATCCCCTTTGACTCCGGAAACGATGCGCTCTCTCCTCACATCGATAATGCCGGAACGAAATCAGGAAGAATTTGCAAGACGCAGCGACTCAGATTTTGCATACGAGATACCGGGCCTTGCGCGTTTTCGCTGCAATATCTTCATGGATCGCAAGGGCATGGGAGCCGTTTTCCGTATCATTCCGTCGAAGATGACAACTGCCTCGCAGATCGGACTCTCGGAAGCAATTCTCAGCTTGTGCGGTCTTTCTAAAGGACTAGTTGTCGTCACCGGGCCGACCGGTTCAGGAAAATCGACGACACTCTGCGCGATGGTCAACGAGATTAACATGACTCGCGAAGAGCACATTATCACGATCGAAGACCCGATCGAATTTGTTCACGACAATATCAAATGCCTCGTCAATCAGCGTGAGGTGCACAATCACACAGACACGTTTAAGGATGCTCTTCGAGCGGCACTTCGCGAAGATCCGGATATCGTTCTCGTAGGTGAAATGCGCGATCTTGAGACGATCTCGATCGCTATCGAAACTGCCGAAACGGGCCACCTTGTTTTCGGCACGCTACATACGACTACGGCTGCATCAACCGTGGATCGCATCATCGACCAATTCCCTGCTGACCGCCAGCAACAGATACGCGTTATGCTTTCGGAATCGCTCAAAGGAGTTATCGCCCAGACATTGCTTCCGAAAAAAGGCGGCGGCCGCGTCGCAGCACTCGAAGTACTGATCGTTACGCCCGCTATCAGCAATCTAATCCGCGAAGGAAAGACGTTCCAAATTCCGTCGGCGATGCAAACAGGTAAAAATCACGGAATGGTCATGTTGAACGATGCCCTGTTCGAGCACGTCAAAAACGGAAACGTTGAACCGCTCGATGCATATATAAAGTCGGTCGATAAGACGGGTTTTGAGGCTTTGCTGACACGTGGAGGGTTTAAGATCTAAACGCACCTTATTTCTTTGATGAATTTCGGCACCGGAACCCACATTTCCGGTGCCGTTTTCATTTTTCCGGGGATTCGCTCGTGAATATTTACCGGCCAAATGCTAAAATAGCGTCAACAAATAACGAGGTTGAAAATAGATATGCAAGTGATAACTGCGTCGGAACTAAAGGCGCGGATGGATGCCGGAGAAGATATTCAATTAATTGACGTTCGCCAGCCGGACGAGTACGCATTTGCAAAGATCGACGGCGCGAAACTTATCCCGCTCGGCGAGATCATGTCGCGTATGAAGGAACTCGACGAAAATCGGGAAACTGTCATTCACTGCAAAATGGGAGGCCGCAGTGCACGAGCGATCGAGGCCCTACAGCAAGCAGGCTACAAAGGAAACTTGATAAATCTTGTTGGCGGAATTACCGCGTGGTCGAACGAGGTTGACCCTCATGTACCTAAATATTAGTCCTGAGTCAGATCTATCCCCTCAGCGATACGCACGATCTGCATCCCTTCGGTGACAGTTGTTCGGCAGGCAATGACCGCTTTTTCTTTGTCGCCTTGCTGGAGCCAAACCTGGCAATTAAGGCATTCTCCGTTCCAGCAAAAATCGCCGTAAGAAATATTTTCCATCGCCAGAAACTGAAAACAACGCAGAAGCGAATTGTTCTCAGGGACACTGTACCGTGCGCCGAGTATGTCGATCTCGATCAGTTTTTCGTAGCGGGTAAAAATATCTGGCAATGTCATATAAATTTAATCGTCGGTTAGAGTTGCGGTAAACTCCTCGCTAGATTATCTTACAGAAAAGGTGTAATTTTAAACAATGGCTTTAGTCATTTACACAAAACCGGGCTGCCCGTATTGTCAGCAGGCCCGAGATCATTACAACGCTGCAGGAACGACATTTGTCGAGTACGACGCACAAAATGACAAATCTCGACAGCGCGAGATGCTTGTGTTTTCGGACGGCGATCCGACTGTTCCCTGCATCGTAAAGGATGGGGTTTATTTCGGTTCCGGCTGGGGCAATCCTCCACGCGGCTGAACGGTTCACCCTTGAGAGCCGGCAGTTTGTCGGACGAATACAATGCAAAATGGGGACTGTACAATGGCAATCATTCTCATGAGCTTGTATATTTTTGCGTTAACAGATTGATTAGACTTCTATTCTGCATTGTGCGTTGTGCACTCTGCATTTTTTATGGTTGGTTCGCAAATTAACCAATACAAGATCCTCGAAAAGATCGGCTCGGGTGGACAGGGAACCGTTTACAAGGCCCTTGATACCAAACTGAATCGAAGTGCCGTTATCAAAGTCCTCCCCCCTGAACTCACTCAAAAAACGGCAAACTTCAAACGTTTTGAACGCGAAGCTCAGCTTTGCTCACAGCTCGATCATCCCAACATTTGCACAATTTACGATTTCAATAGTGACAACGGCGTCTTCTATATAGCAATGCAATATGTCGAAGGCAAAAACGTCCGCCAGTTGGTCTCAGGGCGGCCACTCGACCTAAAAAGCGCCCTTTCGATAGCTATTCAGGTCACCGACGCCCTTGCTTATGCACATTCGAAAAATATCATACATCGCGACATCAAGGCCGGTAACGTAATGGTGTCCGAATCGGGACAGGCAAAGATACTCGATTTCGGTCTCGCCAAACTGCTCGAAGATGAACATGCCGAAGCCACCCACGGCCTCGACAAAACGCAGATCACTGAACTTGGTATTCCATACGGTACTGCAACATACGCGGCTCCGGAACAAGCAAGAGGCGAGCGGGCTGATCATCGTTCTGATATTTTCTCGACTGGCGTCTTACTTTACGAGATGCTAACAGGCATCTGGGCATTTCAGGGCAAGACGGTGATCGACGTTCGCCATCAAGTGCTCTATGGCACTCCAAAACCCCTGGCCGAAATGCGAAAAGACGCGTTGCCGCCGCAGCTGCAGCAGATCGCCGATAAGGCTTTGGCTAAGGAACCTAAAGATCGTTATCAAAAGATCGCAACGATGCGTGATGAGCTTCGCGCAGTGCTGCAACAGGTAGCGGGAGCACAAATAATGCCGACTGATACTTTTGCTCCGAGCCATGCCGATGGCAGTGCGGTCAAGCGTGTTCTCAACTGGTTTACGGGTAAGTCCACGCCGGAAGTCACATCTCAGCAGTCGTTTCCGTCGCAGATATCTTCGAGTCAGCCGTCGTTTGCACCGGATATTTCAATGACGGCGACTGGCACGGAGAAAAAAAGTGTCGCGATCTTGCCGTTTCAGAATCTGAGCCAGGATCCTGCATCTAGCTTTTACGAATTCGCGCTCGCTGACGCCGTCATAACTGAGCTGGCGCAAATTCGCTCGATCATTGTTCGTCCAAGTTCGGTCATTGCAAAATATCAGGGCAAGGAGGTCGATCCACGTGAAGCCGGCAAGGAATTGCGTGTTCATGCTGTTCTATCGGCGGGCTTTATTCGTGCGGGAGAAAAGCTACGTGTAACGGCACAGCTTCTCGACGTTGTTAGCGGCGACATTCTCTGGAGTGACCGGATCGATGCTGAGGGCAGCGACATTCTCGCACTGCAAGACGGCATAGCCCATCGAATTCTCGAAGGCTTACGGCTCGAACTCACCGATCTCGAGGCAGAAAAGCTCGGCAAACGCGCGACCGAAAATGCACTGGCGTGGGAAGAATACCTTCGCGGACGCGACAATTTTGGCCGATTTATCTTTCGCACAATCGACGCCGAAGATTGCGATGCGGCGATGGCCAATTTCAAACGCGCGATCGAGCTCGATCCGCATTTCGCCCTCGCTTACAGTGGTCTAGGAGCATGTTACGCCAACCGCATTTTCAAAGGCCTTGGAGAACCCGAAGATTACACCTACGCCGAAGCCGCTTTTTCAAAGGCTTTCTTTTACGACCCGAACGTCGTCGAAGCCCGCGTACTGATGGTGATGATCTACATGGCACGCGGCGAAAAGAAAAAGGCTCGCAGCGAGATCGAACTCCTGCAAAAGCAATTTCCCAATGACGCCGCTCTTTATTTCGTTAAAGGTGTAATGCACCGCCTGGACGGCGAATATGACGAATCGCTAAAGGCATTTGAGAAACTCTCACGCCTCGACCCCGCCGCACGCGCGGTTGCAGCTTATAACCGTGCCAGGCTCTATATTTATCAACGACGATTTGACGAAGCTCTAGCAGAACTCGACAAAGGCGCAAGAGTGGAACCAAATCACCCAATGCTCAAGATCTTTCGCTCGGGCGTCTATTACTATCAAGGCAAATTTGACGAGGCGAACGATCTCATCGCGAGCGTCCTAAAAGAACATCCTCGAATGGACGGAATACGTCCGCTTGCCGCCGAACTTCTCGCCGGTTCAGGTCGCTTTGACGATGCAAGGGCGATGTTGACCGAAGAAGCTCTTGCCATCTCTCGCTCCGACCACGATATGGCATATTGGGTTGGCTCGACCTATGCTCTGCTAGGCGAAAAGGACCTCGCCTTCAAATGGCTCAACAAAGCCATAAAACTTGGCAACCAAAACCGTCCTTATTTCGAAAAAGACACTAACCTCGATTCTCTACGCGACGACGAACGATGGAAGGAGTTGATGGAGAAGATGGAGCGAAATGGTGAATAAGCGAACATTCACTTCAACCGTGGTCCATATATTGGTGCAACTTATGTTTTTAGGCGTCAGTAATGAATGGGACAATTCTACATTGTTCAACGGTTAAAAAATCAACTTAACTCAAAAACAAACTCATTGCACCCCAAACCAACGCCGCCGGATTTGACCTTTGTGAGAGAGAAACCTCTCGCCTTATAAAACTCAAATATCTCATCCACTGTCGCGACCTCGTACGGATAGCCGCCGACCCAGTCGATGATGTCGTACCAGCGGTTCATGCCCCGGCCGTTTTTGTAACGCGTCCACGAACGAATGTATTCATTCGGTTTGAGAGTTATGACAGATCGAAGGAGATCTTTTGCTTCTTCGGGCAGAATGACAGCAACGGCAAACGGTGTTTTTAGAAAACTCGGCAATTGGCAATAGGTTTTCTTTATCCAGTGCCAGCGTTTCGCCTGGCTGCCGGTGTCGTTGTAGATCGCGATGAAGAGTTTACCGCCTGACTTTGTCGGAATAACAGCATTTTCAAGTGCCCGCCACATCTCGCCTGTGTGATGCAGCACGCCCCATGAATATACGATGTCGAATTTGCCTAGGCTGGTGAGATAATCGGCATCTAGTGCCGAGCCTTGCTCTACCAGCCAATTTGGGTCATTAGGAAAATAACGGTTCCTGAGTTCCTGCGTACAGGCAAACGAGTTGCTGTCAAAATCGAAAGAGTGAACCTTCGCACCCAACCGCCTCGCCGCTAGTGAAAAAAGCCCGCTGCCCGAACCAATGTCGAGAAATGTTTTGCCTTGTAGCGAATCACATTCGAGCATCTCTCTTAATGATTCTTCGGCTTTAGCAATGCGTTCGTCGTCCAACACAGACAAAAACGCAGTCCAGTTTTTTCCGAACTCGAAACGTTCGCCGCTCGCGACCTCCGAACCGTGCAATTTTGCGATATCCAAATTATCAGTCATTGTGGCACTCATAGATTATCTTCAGATTCTGGATAGTTTCTCTTTATCAACCTCCGCTAAGATCTCTCTTAATTCATCAACCTTTGATTCCCAGCTTTGACTGCCAACCGCATCGCTAACTTCGCTGCGAGGCTTGGGGTTTGCGATCGCTTGCTCGATCTTTCGAACAAAATCGTCATGATCGGCGCCAACGAGACAATCGTCCAGCACGCGTACCTCGGGAATATCAGTAGAGACCACTGGCAATCCAGCAGCTAGATATTCGCGGATCTTCAGCGGATTTGCCGCGAGCGTCAATTCGTTGATCTCAAAGGGATTTATCGCGACGTCAAAAGCCCTGCAGTATGAAGGCAATTCCGCGTAATCCTTGCGCCCAAGTATGTGAATATTTGGGACATCGCCGAGCACTTTTATCTTTCGCTTAGCATCGACACTGGTTTGGCCAACGAGAACGACTGATCCGTCTTTGAAATGTTCTGCCACTTTTTTGATAAGCTCATAGTCGACCCAATCAGCGAGCAATCCGTGAAACCCAATTATCGGCCGCGGTAGATCCGCAATATCTGGCGGAATCGAAAGGTCCGGATCTAGTGCTGTTCGAAAATGATGCCAGTCCGTTCCGTGGCGAATGACATATGTATTTGGATTAAAGTATTTTTTCGAGTCAAACAACTTTTCCGCTGACACGACTACCAGATCTGCACGTCTAAACAGATCGTCCTCGATCTCTTTCAGACCACGCGATGCTCCCGTAAATGCCGTGTACTCATCAACGCAGTAATAGATCACCTTGCTTTCACCCAACTGACCGGCGATCATGCCTGCCGCCGGATTGAAGACCATGTTGACCACATTCTCAAACTGCAGCCGCTTCATAGCATTTTTGACTTGATGGCAAAGAAATTTCTGGTTGATATCGAGGATCAATTTGTTTCCATATGAAGGAAAGGCAAGCGGATTTAGCACAAAAATATTCGGCTCGACTTTGTGGATCGGCTCAGTAAACGCCTTTAATTTTTTGTAGATACGCGACACGTCCTTTGGCGAGGTTGTCGGCATTCGGTTCGCGATCGCGTTGACCCACAGAATGCGGTTGTCCTTTGCCAATACACGCATCAGGTGGGTTTTCGATAACGGATCGCCCGACCAATCGTTTGCGAAACACAGAATGTCTCGGCCGCGAAGCTCATTGCTTGCAGCAGCGCTGATAATTTCGATTTCGCCCGTTGTAGTCATCATTTATCCCGCAAATACCTTTCGCACACCGGTCCGGATCTTTTCCGGCAGACGCCGGTAGGCATCAACGCCAAATTCACGCGTCCTCACCCGAATATCATCCATGTGAAATTTTCCGTCGTCCCATGTATATCGATATGTTTTCATTATTTCGCCGCCAAATCGCCGCAGAAAAAGGTGTGAACCACCCATGCTGAAATGTGAAAATCCTTTGCTGCAAGCCCATTGAATTGCGTGCCAGCCGATCAGATCGTTAGGACGCAGTTTCTGATGCTCGGGCATTGAGAAATTAGCTGCGTATTCAACGACTCCGCCGTCAGTGAAGCGATAAAAACTTCCCGCGATCACTTTTCCTTCAGTTTTAGCAATAAAAATTCTTCTGTTCTCACGCTGAAGAGCTGCCGCCTGCATTCGCCCGAACGAATCGCCTGGACTGCCCTTTCGAGCGTTCCAATCGCAGGATATTTTGTATAGCTCGGCAAGTTCAGACGCAGTTTCGACTTCCTTAATTTCGATGTTGGCTTGTTTCAGAGCCTTTCGAATCTCATTACGCCGTGTTTGTGAAAAGTTGGCAAATATTGCATCTGGGCCTGCAGAAAGGTCGACCATTACAACAGAGGTTTCATCATTGCTTGGACGCATCTGCATACCGTGGTCAATGAATTCCTGCATCTCCTGCCATGCGTAAAGACTGATAGATCGCGGAGACTCACAAAGTTGCCGCATGCCGTCGAGCAATACGTTAATAGCGGCTTCGCGATTGATGCCGTTGCGAAATATCATTTGCGGTCGGGAAAATAAACCAGAAACAATATGTTTGTCGTCAAAAGTGCCTGTTGCAGATGCCGCAATTCGCCCATCATCTTCAACGGCCAGCACGGCGAATCGTTGGCCAAGTACATACGGGTCGATAAAATAGTTTGGCGTCACATAATGCGTTGCAAACTGTGTATCTGCTAAAAGAGCATTCCATTTTTTAGCAAGATCGGCGTTGGGCATCGATGTCAAAATGATGTGATTCACGAATGCACCTCCCCATCGATGAACCGTCGCTGCCAGATCTCAAAATTGACCAGTGCCCAGAGGCGTTCGTCGTGATTCTCGCCAGCGTTATGTTTCGCAACGAGTGAACGTAGATAATTTGCATCAAAAATGCCCCGGCACAATGAACGTTCGCCGAGCACATATTCATCGACAATGTACTTAAATTCTCCGCGGAACCACTTCCCGATAGGCACTGGAAAGCCCATCTTCGGACGATCCAGAATCTCCGCGGGCAAAATTCCCTTCATCGCTTCGCGCAGGATCCACTTTGTCGTGCCACCGCGCAGTTTCATCTCGCGGGGCATCCGTGCCGTAAACTCAACAAGCTTGTGATCGAGAAATGGCACGCGGCTCTCGATCGACGCCGCCATCGACATCTGATCCTGCTTCATCAGTAGCTCGTGAAGATA
>CAZGSC010000140.1:0-8991 GCA_964528325.1 uncultured Chloracidobacterium sp.
GTCGTAGATAAAGTTGCTGGTCAGGGCGTTGTTGAAGTCGTCACCGCCTATGACATAAAACTTACCGTTAACAACTGCTCCGCCACCGGCCTCGACGACGCCGGGCACGTTTGCTCCGCTTGACCACGTGTTAGTGGCAATGTCGTAGATACTTAGAGTATTGAGCACGACCGTGCCGCCCGTGAAACCGCCGGCGACATATATCTTGCCATTTCCCGCACCCATAACGCCTTGACTGATCGCGACGGGCAATGCGGCAAGAGAACTCCACGTGTTCGTCACCGGATCAAAACGCTGAAATTGGTTAGAGATGACCGGCGTCGCGTCGGCAGACTGGCCGCCGGCAATGTAGAACTTGCCATCCGAACCAAGAGCACCCGGAACCGCATAACCTGCCGGATTAGCCGGCTGGCCAGCTACCCAGGCACCGCAGGGCGTTGAGGTCGCCGTCGCCGTTGCCGTCGCTGTCGCTGTTGCACTAGGTGAACCGGTTGACGTTGCCGTTGCTGTCGGTGTATTACCGCTGCCGGCAACGATAGTGAAATTAGTGTTTGTAATATCAAAAAAGATATTGCCCACAGCCTCGACTTTGATTCGAGCTGTTGTTGATGGCGTGTTCGGGATCAACACATTCTCTGTACCATCATTTGCGGTGCTGGCCGCAAGAACGGTTGGGAACGTCTGGCCGCCGTCAGTGGACAGTGAGATCTTAACATTCGCAGCGCTGATCGGGGCTGCAGTTGTGTTTGCAACATCCCATGTTACTGTTTGGAACGTATTGCCCGTCCAGGAGACATTTGTATTTGGCGCCGTGATCAGGAACGGACCGGCGCCTGCATTGACCGTAATCGATGAGGTCGCCGTGTTGATGCCGCCTGTCGCTGCATGATTGTCACGAGCAACAACCTGAAAGCTCATCGTCCTCGCAACCGTCGGCAGAAGCTCACCGGTCAAACAAGGAGCACCGACGCCGCGTCCGCAGTTGAAAGTCGAGGGCGGAACATTTGCATTGTTAAGGATGTATTGAAGCGACGGGAAATAACGAGTTCCGCTGGCAGTAGGAGCATAAGGCCTAAAGATCGGCTTGATCCCGTCGGCATCAGTATTGGGGACAGTCGTAGTTGCTGCTCCCAGATCATATTCCTGCCAGTCATAAGTGATCGAATCGCCCGGATTCACATCACTTGCGGTTGCTGTCAAAGCAAACGCCGACTGCCGGGGAATAGTGAAATTTCCCGGACCAGTCACAGACGGGGGCGTGTTGCCCGATGCGGTCGTAACTGCACAGGTATTACCTTGGCCAGTTTGACTATAAGCCGTTATGACTTCTAGGCTCTTGACATGAAATGTGTCGATGCTGTGCTGTGCCAGATCCTGATTGCCGCAAATACCGGCATAAGCCATGATCGTGATGCCGCTGCCCGGTTCGTACGCAGATCCTGCTGACCTGTTTCCGCCGCCGCAGTTGTCAACGGTGCTGTTGAAAGTGTGATTTGCTCCCCATTGGTGGCCCATTTCGTGTGCCACATAATCGATCGCGAAATCATCGCCGACCGGATTCGGAAGGCCCGTCACGCCTTGAGCCTTGGATCCGCCGCAGGGAACGCCGAGTGCGGCAATGCCTCCGCCGCCGGTGCTGAAAACGTGGCCGATGTCATAGTTTCCAGATCCGATTCGCGTGTCGACAGTGCTCTGGTTTTGGCTGAGCATAGCCGCTCCGTCGCTGTCGGTGTATGGATCGTTCGCCGATGTACAAGCACCGCTGCAATTTCCGCTGTCACCCGCAAAAACGATAAGGTTGTTGTTCGCAATAATGTTCATATGGATCGCAACGTCACGTTCATAAACGCCGTTCACGCGATTCATAATGAGGACTTGAGCAGCCAAACAACCGGCAACCGTGTTTGAACCAACTGCGTTGCAGTATTCCCAATCCGCTGCCAGAGCGAGGCGGTAGGTTCTGAGTTGCGTGCCGGAGATCACCTCTGGGGCGATCGGGCTGCCGCCGCTGCCGCGAAGAAAGTCATAGGATTCAAGGTTCGTGTTCAAGCTGGTAACTGACTCGAATGCGTCATCGCCTTTGACATCGCAGTCGAATTTGCCGCCAACGGCACCATCCTGTTTGAAATAGCTTATGTAATTGTCGGTATCGCCTTTTACAAAAGGATTTACGATGACCGTACCGTTTGATGAGAGGATCATTGAGTGGAATCCACTTGGCAGAAAATCGAAACGCGCTGATGCGGTTGGGTCGTCAATCCCGCGTCCCCTATAGGTCGCACCGAGTTCCGGGTAATTTTTCAACAAGCCGGACTCGACAACCAACGAGTGTTCGATCTCAAAACGGCTCAAAGATCCATCTGGCATCGGTAAACTCAAAATAATAGGTGTCCCGCCCGAAAATTCCTCCGGAGCCTGTTTTAACAGTGCCTCCAGAGCCGCTTTGTTAAGTCGAAATGTCTCGTAGGCGGCTGGCAGGCCGGCAGTGTCGATGCCAGGCTGCTGCAATTGCGTTCTATCCGCGCGCTCCCAGACATTGTCTGAGGATTTCTGTCCTGCCATTACGGCACTGGCCATCATGACCATTACCGCTAACAACAAGACTATTCTGTGATTCCACTTGATATACATAACGAACAGGCTCCTTTTTAGATCTTTGGTTTTCGAATCTCGCGTCCTTTCGGCATAATTGGCCGGACGAAACTGCAAAGTTAACGCACTAAACAAAAAAATCTTTTAGATAAGGCTAAAAGCTTTAAGAATTTAATTCGTATCATATAGAAAAAACAGGGGATTGTCTAACCAACTTAATTGCACAATGAAAGTTTTTTTGCTTTTCCCAGGGTGTTAAACTTGTCATTCTCTTATGTCGAAAAACCTTGCCCCTTCGGATCTATCAGCAAAAACCTTGGAAACCGTTATGCCAATGGTGCCCGATGCAGGCGAGATCGGTGCTCTCGACACAGTTGAACGGGCCGGTTTCCGGCTGGCGCATCGAATGAATTTGGGCGTTTGGAAGCGCATGATGACGTTCTGTCAGCGACACATCGGTTCGCTTTGGATCTATCTGGCAACTTATAACCTGATGAACGTTTTTGGCATCGAGAATGTTGAGAACGCCGACGTGAATAGACCGCTTTTGCTGGTCGCGAATCACCGCTCCTTTTTTGATATGTACACGGTTTCGAGCGTCATATTTCGCAGAACCAAGCGTCCGATCACATTATTCTTTCCGGTTCGGGGCAAATTTTTCTACGATAGTCCGGCTGGATGGTTCGTGAATTTCATAATGGGCTGGTTTTCGATGTATCCGCCTTTTTTTCGGGAAGCCGGGGATGCAAAAAAAAGGGAATTCGACAAATTCTCGATGCGAAGGCTAATACAGCTTTGCACCGAAGGTTATGGACATATCATAGGGTTTCATCCCGAGGGCCAACGTAACTTAGATAAATGGCCATATAGTTTGCTGCCCGCACAACCTGGCATTGGAAAGATCATCTATGCTGCTCACCCACAGGTCATCCCGGTATTTATTGCCGGTCTCGGTAATGATCTCCCAAAGCAAATACTCGGAAATTGGACAGGTGGTGAGAAAGTTCGCATTTGGTTTGGCGAACCGGTTGATCTTACCCCTTTCTATGAGAAAGACGACCGCATAAGAACACACAAAGAGATAGCCGACCATCTAATGACAAAAATTGGAGAACTAGGCGCTCGCGATAGATTGGAATTCGGGCAGCCCGATTTTCCAAGCAACGAATAAACAGACCAACTGCTCAAAAAAACTGTGGAAGGGAATATAGCAGAACAAGGCAAACCACTGTTGGAAATGTCCGATCGACGGCGTTGGGCTGTAGTTGCGGGAGTAATGACCGGCATGGCCATCGCTGCGCTTGAGGCGACAGTTGTTGGGACGGCGATGCCGACGGTTATAGCATCGCTAGGCGGGATAAACCATTACAGTTGGGTGTTTTCCGCGTATCTTGTGACCTCAACGGTGACTGTTCCCGTTTGGGGCAAACTCTCAGACCTATACGGCCGCGGTGTCATGTATCAACTAGGGATCGGCGTTTTTCTGCTCGGGACTTTGCTTTCCGGAATGGCAGGTTCGATGACGCAGTTGATAATCTTTCGAGCCATTCAAGGGTTAGGTGCCGGTGCTCTTATTCCGCTCGGCATGACGATCATCGGCGACACTTTCACGCTAAAAGAACGGTCGAAAATGCAGGCGTATTTCAGCGGTGTTTGGGGATTATCGAGTGTTATCGGCCCGGTTATCGGCGGCTTTATCACCGATCAGATCTCTTGGCGTTGGGTGTTTTTTATCAATCTTCCGATCGGTGTGGTCGCGGCCATCATCATTGGCTTTGCCCTAAAAGAGCCGAAGGTCAAACAAAAGCCGATCGTCGATTATGCCGGAGCGGCCCTCTTGATGCTCGCTATTAGCCTCCTGATGTTGGGACTGGTCGAGGGCGGCGGTTCGATCCAAACCATTTTTTCGGGTGAGAATCTCTTGATCTTCACCACCGGCTTCTTGCTTTTGGGATTATTTGGATGGGTTGAGAAGAAGGCGCCTGATCCTATAATTCCTTTCGGACTTTTTAAGAATAAGACTGTTGCGGTTTCGGTCGCGGCTGGTTTTCTGGGCGGCATCGCCATGTTTGGAGCGATATCGTACATTCCTCTGTTTGCTCAAGGTGCACTTGGAATGACCGCTACAAAAGCTGGATCGCTTTTGACACCGTTGATGCTGAGTTGGGTTTCGATGTCCGTTGTTGGCGGTCGATTGTTATTGAAGCTTGGCTATCGGACGATCACGATCACGGGTTTTATCGTTATGACGACCGGTTTTGGGATGCTGGCGATGTTTGGCACCGAGACGCCTCAGTACCGGTTATATTTCGCCCTGATGTTGACCGGTGCGGGATTGGGGCTCACAATGCTGACGCTTCTGATCGCGGTTCAACAGGCGGTCGAACGAAGCCAACTTGGCATTGCAACTTCTCTGAATCAATTCTCGCGTGCGATCGGCGGTGCGTTCGGCGTTGCGATAATGGGTGCGATGTTGACGTCCGGACTTGCCTCTCAGCTTCAAAAAGCCGCAGTTGGAGCAAATAGCGTCATCACGGTCGAACAAGCGGAGGCCTTTGCCTCAAATCCTAATGCCCTGATCGAGCCGCAAGCAAGAGCAGGCCTTAGCGTAGAAACCTTAACAGTTTTACAACGATCGATGGCGGCCGCGATCCATCCCGTTTTCTGGATGGGAGCACTGGTTAGTGTGATGTCGCTGCTTGTTGCATTCATGCTACCCGGAAAGGGCCAAACTCTCGATGAACGTGAGATCACAGACGATTGCGGCGAGAAGATGCTGATGGCCGAGCAAACGACCATCAATGCAAGGAATCAGCCAAGCTCTCAAGATGGATCAAGTTGATCGCGCGATCATTTTTCTGGTTTTGTTTCCGTGGCGGAATTTGAATTGGCTTCGGCAGTCGCGGCCTGATTCTGCTCGGCTTCTTGTTTTAGTTCTTCGGCCGATTTCCAGCCTGCTTTTTTCAGCAGTTCAATTGCAAACCGCACGGGAACTGCCATGTTCGCAGCCGTATTCTCGGTAAACACACCAAAATTCACACCGATGACCTTTCCGGCTTGTCCAAACAAAGGAGCGCCGGAACCGCCCTCAGCCGTCTTTGCGTCGTGAACGATACGGCGCGCATCGAGATCCGTGATGGCTCCTTGCGTGGTGAGCGGAACGATCTTTTGGGACTGAGCAAGGAAATTGATAAGATTCTGCCGCGAATTGCCAAACCGCTGGTTGATCGATTTTGCTTCGTCGTCATCGACCATCGCGAGCAAGCGGTCCGGCCCGCTTGGGTAGCCCATCGTAACGACTGTCTTGCCGACAGCAGCCGATTCGGAATCGACCTCGATCGGCAGCGAAGGTATTTCCTGCGGCAGCATTGCGGGGTCGATCGTCGCGATGGCAACGTCCTCCTTGCTTCCGACCTGTCGAACCCTCAACGGAAACGGCTGAGCGAAGTTCGGGAAATAGATGACGAGCCGTTTAACACGCGGGCGGCCATTTGCGGCCTTCATCATTTGCTTGACCTGATCGTCCTCTTCCCAGGGCTGGACGACGTGGCGGTTTGTGACGATATAACCACTGCCGACGTGAAAGCCCGTGCCGATAAAATCGTATTCCACCGTTGAGCCGTTTCCCTCTGTCGTAAGGCCGATCTGCGGCGGCATACCGGCTCGGCTTGGATCTTCGGACTGCGACGGTTCGAATGGATTCGGCCTGAAGGATTGCGGGTCGGCATATCGTAAAACCTTACCGCTCTTTTTATCAACCAGATCGTAAACACCAACTATCAGGCAAACGCCGCCGCCGTATTCCACCCGCAGATTTGGTGCGAGTGAGACGGTCTTGATCAATTCCTTGTTCGATTTATCGAGATCACCGAGCTGGCCCGTGGTTTCCTCGAGCTTTTGTTCGAGACGTTTGATGACGTCGCTCTGCTCCTGTGATATTTGCCGGCTTTGACGCAGCTCGTTGCTGACGGCGTAGCCTATGTACAAAATTCCGGTGACAAAGCCGATCGTTAGGACAAGGACGATGAGTTTCGATGTCCACGAGACCTCGCGTAACAATTCGCGGACAAATTCGCGTAAAAAAGCCTTTGCGTCGTCTCGTTTGGCTCCGCGTGCCGACTCAATAGCCGCGTCTTCAATAAACCGCGAGATCTGCGGCTGTTCGCGGTTGGTGGTGATGAGCGATGACTTTGTCTCAAGCGAAAAGAACGCAAACGAGATGTCCGAATCGTCCACCGCGATCACGTCGCCATCGGCGATAGCGATAAACCTTCTGATCGGTTTGTCGTTTATTTTGAGATCAAGCGTGGCGTCAAAGTCCGTGATCCGATAGCTGCCGTCGGCGTTTTCGAGATCGAACCACATCCCTTTGCCGTTGGTGTTCGGCGTATGGATCTGCAGGTCGCTAAACTCGTCCGAGCCGACCCGAATTCGCTCATCAGAGAAGAATTCGGTCCGCTTTTCGGTGCCGACCGTGATGTGGATGATAATGCCGACTGCCATCTAAATAGTGAACAGTTAACAGTGATTAGTTAACAGTGATTAGCATACCAGAAACACAGCATATTAAACTATTTCTTTCACTGTTCACTGCTCGTTCTTAGTTGTTCACTATTCACTATTCGTTGTTCACTGTTAGTTGTTCGTTATGAAAAAGTTCATCACCGACCGCGCAGAACTCGAAAAGCTCGCGCCGATGCTAAAGGCGCCGATACAGAGGCAGGTCTTCGTCTGCACCGGGAAGTCTTGCAAAGCTGTCGGCGGCGAAGAGGTCAAGGCCGAGTTCGCCCGCATTCTCGAAGCAAAGGGCCTGCGTCAGGGCAAAGAGTCAAAGGGCCGCAACCCGCTCGGCTCGGTGCTGCTGACCGAATGCGGCTCGATCGGCTTCTGCTCGATCGGCACCGCCGTAATGGTCTACCCCGACGGCACGCTCTACGCCCAGGTCCAACCCTCAGACGCCGCCGAGATCGTCGAAGAACATATCGAAAAAGGAAACGTCGTCAAAAGACTGGCGTTGATGGAATTGTAGAGATAAGCGGAAACGCGGGTGTGAACCTACTACGAACTTTAATGCTTCGAGGTTTTCTTTGGCTTCGCTTTTCGATCAAACCACGGGCGCTCTCCGAAATTATTTTTCAATTCGGGGTGGCTAAGCAGAAAGGCATCAGTCATCTTCCATGCGCGGCTAATCTGGCTTTTTGTGGGCTTGAAGAATTGAAGGAAGTCATCTGGGAAACATTTCAGACCATCTAGCGAATGCGATATAAAAGCCCACTTAAGCGATAACACAGGGTTCTTAGCAACACCTTTACCCCACGCGTAATGGAGAGCTAGGTTACACGCTCCCAGAACATTTCCTTGAGCAGCACTCTTCTTAAACCAGACAACGGCCGTTTTATTGTCATGTAGGACTTCCGAATAATAAATAGCTACATCGTCTTGGGCTGCGTCATCGCCTTGTTTCGCTTTTTCCAGCAGCTTTTGAAAAGCTTCTTTGTCCTTGTTCTGACCGATTACCGCAATAGGCAAAACAGCCATCAAAATAAATATCATGACTAGAAGTTTCATAATGTAACAATACTGACGTCGTTGATAATACACCAATTTCGTGCATTATCAACGACGATTCCTGCGCAAGCCCGCGCGTGAGCGAGGGCGTAACATTCAATGCTGCGTGTTACGCCCTATGAAAGCGCTAGTGGAATAACCGTCGAAGACGGTGATATATTTGTAGCCCACATCGCAAGATGTGGGAATCCAACCAACAAACTGATCTAGCCGTCAAAGACGGCGGCATAGCCAACCCATGTCGCACACGCACACCGATTTGTTGAGGCATGATCTGTGGCGTCGATATGCCGCCGTCTTCGACGGCTCTGACGTTTCGTTGGCCTTGTTCCCACAGTTTTCACCGTGGGCTACAAATATGTCGTCGTCTTCGCCGACTTTCGGAAAGTTACGTCATATTCGGAAAACCACGTCGTTTTCGGAAAGTTGCGTCGAATTGAGAAAGTCACGTCATATCGAGAAAGTTGGTATATCGCAAAACTGATTTCGGCGCTATGGTGAGGCTATGTACAAGTATCGCATCAACCGCCAGTCACCAAAGATCACGCCAAACAGTCATCCGCAATTCTTTATCCGACGCTCTGAGTTCGCCTTTGACCCTAGAGTGGCATACGTCGAGAGCGTCTGTGCGTCGCTGGCCGAGAGCCGCTTTGGGCCGGGCTGCGTCTTGCCTGTGACAGTGAATTGGAGTGACCGTTTGGAAAACGAGCCGGCGGTCTTCTTCGATCTGCTTGATGATGGCGCGACAGTGTCGTATTGGGACGCACAACTCTGCGGGTGTTCCGCAAAATTCTCAGGGACGCAAAATACTGCGGGCAGCGGCTTTAGCAC
>CAZGSC010000141.1:0-8955 GCA_964528325.1 uncultured Chloracidobacterium sp.
CCATGTTTATTGGTCGGGACGACAAGATTTGAACTTGCGACCTCTCGCACCCCAAGCGAACGCGCTACCAGACTGCGCTACGTCCCGAAATATCGAATTTTTAGAGTAGTTTTAAGGGCTGGAATTGTCAACTTTGACTTGTACTAGCTGTCTGCCCACTGTTCCGGAACGGAACAACTAACTAGGCCGCACGCGATGTCTTGAGAATGTCACGGATCTCCAGCAGATTTGCCGCGAGCGTTCTTAATGCATCTCTCTGTTCATCAGTATGAGATGCGTCAGAGGACCCATCTTTTGATGAACGTACGGGTTCAACGCCGGTATCAAATAAGGTTGGAGCCTCTACGCCGCTACCGGAAGTTCGTTTTGCTGCCGGTGATGCCGCAGCCTTTGGCTTTGAACCGTCGCGTTGCTCCGATTGCAGTTTTTTCCTGGCACCGGCGATCGTAAACATCTCGTTGTAAAGGAGCTGCTTGATCCTCAACGCCATTTCGACGTCACGTCGGCGGTAGCTTCGCTGGCCGGACTTGTTCTTCTGGGGAGAGAGCATCGAAAATTCCGTTTCCCAATAGCGAAGGACGTGAGCCTCAACACCAACAAGGTCGCAGACCTCGCCGATCTTGAAGTATATCTTCTCAGGTATCACTACAGGTTCTTGCGCCATTGTTGTTAGTTTGTGTTAAAGTTCTTAGTAAATCTTTAGCCGTTATTGTATGTATTTAGGACACTTGTGTCAACATTCAGCTTTCAGTGAACGAATTTCAATTTCTCGACAACCTAAAGGCCAAATATTCGCTGGACAAGATCGGCGATGATTGCGCCGTCCTGCCCAAAGACGCCGAAACCGACCTGCTCATAACGGCTGACATGCTGGTAGAGGATATTGATTTTCGTCTCGATTGGACAACACCCGGATCTCTCGGCCACAAAGCTCTCGCCGTTTCGCTATCTGACATAGCCGCAATGGGCGGAACGCCGAAATGGGCGATGTTATCGCTCGGCATTCCTGAAAGCCTGTGGAAAACAGATCTTATTGATAACCTTTATACGGGCTGGTTCGCCTTGGCAAACGAGTTCAATGTTGAACTTGTCGGAGGCGATGTTTCGCGAATATCGGATAAATTGGTCATCGATTCTATAGTCGGCGGCGAGGTTGCAAGAGGAAAGGCGATCAGGCGATCAGGTGCAAAGCCTGGAGACCTGATCTATGTAACGGGATCTCTGGGCGGAGCCGCCGGCGGCTTAAAACTACTCGAAAAGGACCGAACAGTCCCGAAGAAAACTGAGATTTCCACAGCCCACTTATACCGTCGGCAGCTTGAACCCACGCCTCAGCTAGAAACAGGTAAATTATTGACAGATCTAGATATAGCCACGTCGTTGATCGATGTCAGCGACGGCCTTTCGTCTGATCTTTTCCACATCTGCAAGCAAAGCGGCGTTGGAGCCAAGATATTTGCGGAACGGCTTCCGATAGACGATCAACTTAGAGATCACTTCGATGCAGCTGAGTCGCTTGTTATGGCTCTACATGGTGGAGAGGATTTTGAACTGTTGTTTACTGTCGCGAAAGAAAACAACCGTGCCCTCGAGTCAATGAATGTGACTTACATCGGCGAGATCACGGCAGCCAACGGTGTTATTGAACTCAACCACGATGGCAAATTGTCGATCCTCGATCCAAAGGGCTATCGCCATTTTTAGGCACCTTATCAATTAACTTAGGCTGACAGTTATCATCAAGTTGTGTGACGGATCCGTTACACGGCAACATATTGTGCTTGCGTTTAACACATTTTGATATTACATTACCAAAAGACTAATAGGAGGAGATGAAATTGCTTACAGGTCGAGTTTTACTATTAAACTTTTCATACGAGCCGCTTGGCACGGTCGGCGTGGCTCGTTCAGTGTGTTTGTGGTTTCGCGGCGCGGTCTTTGTCGAAGAGAACGACGGCGAGAATGTGCTGCATTCTCCTTCGATGACTTTTCCTGTTCCGTCTGTGATCAGGCTGCGTCATTATATTCACCTGCGTCGCAATAATCGCGAAACGACGATGAAGCGAGCTCGTATATATATCCGCGACCGCTATCGCTGCCAGTATTGCGGTGAGCATAAGCACGCCAAGGACCTGACGCTCGATCATATCTTTCCGCGTGCGCAGGGCGGCGAAAGCACGCCGCAGAATCTGGTCACGGCCTGCGTCAAATGTAACCAGCGTAAAGGCAACCGAACGCCTGACCAGGCACGCATGCCACTGCTGACATCGCAAAAGCTGCTTCGACTCGGCCTCGATCATGTGCTGTTGTGTCACTACGCCGAAAATCGTCCGGAATGGCGCAAATATTTATTTATGGACGAAGCACAGCAAGAGGAGGCAATAGAAATAGCCGCCTAAAGGATTTTTCAAATTTGAATACGCTAATTGCGATTCGGATGAGAATTCCGGATCGCATTTTTGTTTTGTTATGAGATATAGAACTGAAAAAGAAATAATTGAAGTTGTAAGCAGTTTTGAAGATGCTACGATTCCCCGCGACGCATGGAAACATGCCGAGCATCTTACTGTCGCTCTGCACTATCTGTGTCTTCACGACATCGATGCGGCGACAGAAAAGATGCGTTCAGGCATATTCAAATTGCTAAAGGCATTTGAGGTCGATCTGAGCAAAGAAATGCCGTATCACGAAACACTTACCATATTCTGGATGCGAACCGTTGCGGACTTTAACGCTTCGAAAAACAGCTCTTCCCTGCTCGATAAAGCCAACGAGTTGGTCGCAGAATATGACAAAGACTATCCGCTGAGGTTTTACAGCCGTGAGTTTTTATTCTCGGATGAAGCGCGGGCAAGGTTTGTTGATGGAGACTTGGAAACTTTGCGTTATTAGCGACTTTGCGTGAAAATTTAACGCAAAGTCGCAAAGACCGCTAAGATCAATTTGTATGCTTAGATTTTTTAACACATTATCACGTCAGGTCGAGGAATTTCAGCCTCTTGAAGACAAGAAGGTTCGCATGTATATGTGCGGGCCGACGGTTTGGAATTTTGCTCATATAGGCAATTTTCGCACGTTCATTTTTGGCGATATTCTGCGGCGTTATCTCAAATTCAAGGGCTACGACGTAACGCACGTCTTTAATTTGACTGACGTTGACGACCGCATCATCAACGAGGCAAATGCGCGAAATATCTCGATCGACGAATTCACCGCGCCGTACATTCAATATTTTTGGGAAGACTTTGACGCACTCGGAATGGAACGGCCCGACGTGACTCCGCGAGCGACGCATCACGTCACTGAAATGATCGACATCATCGCAAAACTGCTTGCCAACGGCCACGCATATGAATCCGACGGCTCGATCTATTACCGCATCACGGCGTTTCCCGAATACGGCAAGCTGTCAAAGATCAGTTTTTCGGGCAACCGAGAGGGCGGCAGCGATAGGATCGACACCGACAAATACGACAAAGAAGATGCTCGCGATTTTGCCTTATGGAAACTCGTCGGCCCCGAAGATCAACCCGGTTGGGATGCTCCGTTCGGACGCGGCCGTCCAGGATGGCATATCGAGTGCTCAGCAATGGCGATGAAGTATCTCGGTGAGACATTCGACCTGCACGCAGGCGGAATGGACCTTCAATTTCCGCATCACGAAAACGAGATCGCACAGTCCGAAGGCTCAACCGGAAAGCTGTTTGCAAAATACTGGATACACAGCGAGTTCCTAAAGATCGACGACGTTACGATGTCGAAATCAAAGGGCAATTTCTTTACATTTAGAGATCTTACCGAACAAGGCTATTCGCCGCTTGCGATGCGTTATCTGCTGCTCTCAGTTCCCTATCGTAAACAATTGAATTTCACGTTCGATGGTTTGCAGGGAGCTGAATCGACTGTCGATCGTCTGCGAAATTTCCGCTCGCTCGTCAAAGATGCAAAGTGCGCAAGCCCGCACGCTAGTAAGGGCGATAGCGAGGCGTTAGGTGCTCACGAGCATGTGCAAACAGCCCTCGAAAAATTTGAGTCGGCGATGGACGACGACTTCAATACAGCTTCCGCTCTTGCCGCGATCCACGACATGGTTCGTGAGATCAATACGATCATGGCGTCCGATGCTCTTACTTCCGACGACCAAGCTGCAGTGCTCGATGCGATCGCCAAATTTGACTCAGTGCTTGGAATTTTTGGTCCGGAGGAAACCGGCATACTCGATGATGAGATCGAATCGCTTATCGCAGAGCGTCAGGAAGCTCGGCAGACTCGAAACTTTGCCCGTTCCGACGAGATCCGCGATCTTCTCATCAAAAAAGGCATTATTCTCGAAGACACAAAAGATGGTGTGCGTTGGAAACGCAAATAGATATTTGAAAACTTAACTAGATGACGCGAAATTTGCACAAACAAAACTTCGCCGACTGAAGGGTTACAAGAGTTTGCCGTCGATGCTGGTATAGCAAAGCTGGACTTCCTTGAATGTGTCCGTGTCGCGGCAGTATGAAAGGCAGCTTGCGTAGGGTTTGGAATAGACATGCAGACTCACTGCACGTTCACCGTATTCTGCAAGATTGAGGATCTGGTGGATCGGCTCCTCAAGTTCGACCTTGGCGGCGAGGCAATCGGCCAATTCAAATGAATTAGTTTCGACGAGCTTGCAGAACCCGCGAGATTCGTCGATCTCGGCGACAGCAAAATTCTGTCCGCGAAGCCGTCCGACCGGCACTGTCATCCAGCATTTCTGATCGGAATGATTGTGAACACGAGAAAGCTGTCCGCTTTCCCAACAGATCGCCATCATTTCAAAGCGGTCATTTTTGTAGATCAAATTGCGCGTGTAAAAGTCAGGATTCCAGTGAAAGTATCTTGTTATCGAATCGACATCGACAGGATTGTCCCCGAGAAATTGATACACATTATCGCAGGTAAATTCTTCATCCGTGATGGAATTTAGACCGTCGATCAATTTTTCCACTTTCAACATAAAGTCACCGCACTAGAAGATCTGTCGAAATGATTTTAACAGATTTTTCTTCTTCAGAATAAGCCGTTGTAATGTGTTTGCATGTAATTTAGAGTTGAACACTTCCCATCGGCAAGCGGATCGCCTGTATCTTTGCAGCAGGGATTTGCCCGTGTACAGGAAAGCCCGTTCTTGAGCAGTTTTGCAAGTGCGTCCTGGCCAAGTCCCGACGGATGAAAGCAATCACAGCAAGATATCTGTGATGAACTGAACCGATAGAACCACGGCACGTCACTGTAAGCAAAAACCGTTCCCGGAGACTTCAGCCCTCCACCGACGATCTGGCCGCCGACCATTACGACAGGTGAGCGTCCACCTGTGCGGACCGCAGCATATTCTTCCGTAACTTTCTTGATGATGTCACGGTAATTTTTCATCGTCGTGTATGCATCAGCGACCCGCGTAGTCGAACAATCGCGTGTCAGCGAGCCGCAAATATTCACTACTCCCCACAAAAACTGACAATTCCCAAAAAGTTGGCAGTTTGATTTGCTGCCAAAATTGCAAAGCTGTGAAACGCGGATCGGCGACATTACTCCAACACGTGTGTCGCCGATCGACATCAGAACATCAAGGCCCTTTCTCAATTCCCGCTCAAATGAATCGGGCTTTGTTTTGCAGTAATTGTTTGGATCAAGGTCGCTGCTCGAACACGATGCGTTGGCCTTTGTGATCGTGCCGGAGCAGTTATCATTGTGGCCGAGAAAAACGACTGCCATTCTTGTCGCCGGCTGACCGGAAAGATACGAACGAACATTTCCGGCCTGTGCGACAAAATCGCTGACCATGGTTGCACCGGAAGCCGCGTGATTCGGCGCAGGAGAAAAAAGGCTCATCCCGGCGTCACATTCCATCTGCTCAAAGATGCTGAAAACATTCTCGCTGCCGGCACTGCAAAAAGAAAAACCGTGGGTATCACTCGTTATCCAATTGTAGTTTTCCTGATCACCGTTCGAACAAGGAGAAGCACTGCTTGCATTGAAGCCTTTAGAAATGCTGTCACCCGTGATGTCTACAGCCTGTATCCCAAGCTGAGCGGACACCGAGGCTACCGCAAACAATACATACATTACGGCTATGACAGTTGAACTGCATCTCATTTTTTTGGAGTTCATTTATTCTCTTGTGCCTTCTTCAAAAAGTCAACAAATTCACCGGCATTGCGAGTTAATCCCGGAAAAGCCGCTATGAGTTGTCCGTTTGTATCAAAAACTGCATAGTACGGCAAAGCTACAGTTCCCAGCTTATCCTGTTCCATCTGCTGCTGCCGCTCGTAAATTTCACCATCGCCGTCGGTGTAGAGGCTGACGAGAACAAATTTTTCCATCTCGGCCTTCACCTCAGGAAGCGGGAACATATTAGCCTCCATCCAACGGCAGTTGGTACAGGTGTAACCTGTGAAATCGACGAACACACGCTTATTCTCAACCTTTGCGCGCTGCAATGCACCTTCGTAATTATTCGTTATCCATTGCAGTTCCTCGTTGCGATTACCAAGGACATTAAACACAGATTCTCTGTTCTTTGGAGGCAAGAACGATTCGAGTTCGCCAAGTTTCTTACCGAGGACACCGGTCGTCAGATAAATGCATAAGCCAAAAAACAAAGCTGCAAACGCTATCCGAAGCGGCGTAATCTTTTTTATGGGCGAATCATGTCTGAATTTAAAGAAGCCCAGAATATAGGCGCAAATTCCGAGTCCGATGACAACCCAAATTATCAGGACGATTTCACGGGTAAATATCTTGCCGTAATTTAGAACGCCGCTCGCGTTCATGCCTGCTCCCCAAACAAGATCAACGTTTGAAAGGAATTTCATCGCCGCAGCGACCTCGAGAAAACCCATCACGACCTTGACCGAATTCAGCCAGCCGCCGGAACGTGGCAGTGACGAAAGCAGACGCGGAACAGTTGCGAGAACGAAGAAAGGCAGTGCGAAGACGGTTGAGAAAACCAGCATCCCAAGCAAAGGCATTTTCCAGTCACCCTGAGCCGTGGAAACGAGTATCGTGCCGATAAACGGCGATGTACACGTGAATGAAGTCAACGTAAATGTTAACCCCATCAAAAGAGCTCCGAGATATGCGCTTCCTTTGCCTTCTTCCGATCGGGTAACTGCATCGAGTTTTGTTAATACCGATGCGGGGATAGAGATCTCGTAAAAACCAAAAAGATTAAATGCGAAAAACAGAAATAAGCCGCCAATAAACAGATTGACCCACGGATTTGCAGCAAATAGATTTATTCCGGCAGCGCCAAAAGCGACAGCCAGCAACATTCCGAGCAATGAAAATGTCGCTATGATCCCGACAGAATAGACCGTCGCGAGTTTTATCGTTCGTGAGCGGTCACCTTCGGAATGCTTCATAAAATATGAAACTGTGATCGGGATCATCGGGAAAACACACGGCGTAAGCAGCGAGATCGCTCCGAATGTTACCGCCAGCCAAATAAATGACCATATATCGGTTGGCGGAGCACTGTTTATTATCGGCGTCGACTTCGTCGCAGCCGGCTGATCGTCGAGATTTAGAGAGAGCGTCTTCTTTACATCCTCGGAACCTGTAAAAGACACGCGAACTGTTTTTGGCGGCATGCAAAATGTGTCGTTGCACAATTGGAATCTAACGTCGAGCGATAATGCATCCGACGTCGTTTCCGAACCGGCTTTGAGTGAAACAACAAAAGACGCTGTGTCCGCGAAGAACTTTGTGATTAGCGGCTTGCCGTCGGTGCCGGTAAATAACGGATCCTGTTTTACGATCGGTTTTGCAGATTCGATCTTGCCGTCGACCGAAAATGGACTTCCTTCGGTAACCTTTATTGTTGTCGCGATCGGGCCGCCTTCAGGCTGCTCCAATGCGTAGAGATGCCAGCCGCGTTCGATCTCAGCTTTTAACGTGGCCTTTATCTTTTCGTCTTTCTTCAACTGATCAGGCCTTGCATCAGAAACAAGACTCCATTTTGCGGGGCTCTGCGCTGAGATCGATACGGCCAAAAAAAAGAGCAAAAATAGAAAAACAAATTTTCGCATAACGAAATTATCCGTAGCTCAAAACTATATCATTTTCGTCTCCAAAACCTTCATTTGTGAAACCGACATTGGATCTCATTGTTTCTAGAACCTTACCGGCGGGCAAGCCAATCTTTTGCACATTCAAAATCCCGCGGTTATACTTATGGGATATCTGTTTAGGTACGGAGGAATACATTTTGCCAAAAGCAGCAACGCGTCAAAGATCGGCCGCCAAAAACTCAAAGACTTCCTCAAATGGCACGGGCAAGACGCTTGAAACTATCAGTAAGGAACACGAATTTACCGATTTTGTCGAGGTCGAGCAGGCCAAGGCGGAGTTTAATGCTCGTCGCGCTTCGCAGCTTGAATCGATAAAGAAGACCGATAAGAAACTGCTGCGTGAAATGCTCTATCAAATGGTGCTGGGACGCCGTTTTGAGGAAAAGTGTGCTGAGGTTTACCGCATGGGCAAGATCGGCGGATTTTGCCATCTTTACATTGGGCAGGAAGCGATCGGCGTCGGCACGATAATGGCAACTGAGCCGAGCGATATGGTGATCACATCTTATCGCGACCATATGCAGGCAATGGTCAAAGGGATGTCGCCGGAAAGCGTCATGGCAGAACTTTACGGCAAAGCTGGCGGCTGCGTCGGCGGCAAAGGCGGCTCAATGCACATGTTCTCCAAGGAGCTTGAGTTTTACGGCGGACACGGCATCGTCGGCGGCCAGATCGGCGTCGGCACGGGCATGGCTTATGCCTCAAAGTATAAAAATACTGGCCAAGTCGTATTGTGTTTCTTTGGTGAGGCCGCAGTGAACCAGGGAATTTTTCACGAATCGCTAAACATGGCCCAGCTTTGGAAACTTCCCTGCATTTACATCTGCGAAAACAACAAATACGGCATGGGTAC
>CAZGSC010000142.1:0-8842 GCA_964528325.1 uncultured Chloracidobacterium sp.
ATCGCAGCAGTAGTGGTTGGTGTTGGTATCGGTGTTTTCCATGGGCTGCTTACCGCGTATCTGAATATTCCTGCGTTTATCGTCACTCTGGGTGGGCTGCTTGCATGGCGCGGAGGTGTTAAATGGCTGCTCGGCGGTAATACGATACCGATCTCGAATGAAACTTTTAAGTCGATCGGCAACAACAATCTGCCTGTGTCAGTCGGTTGGGCACTGGCTGCGGCTGCTATTGTGTTCATATTGTTCACGATTTACCACAAAGGGAGATCGGTAGAGGTTTACGGTCTCGGCGAAGCAAATTATAGAGGCGAACTTCTCAAAGCGATCTTTCCGATCGGCGGCATCGTTGGATTCATTTGGGTAATGAACTCATACCAGGGTGTGCCGATCCCGGTCCTGATATTGCTTGCGGTCGCACTATTTGGCGGATTTCTAACCAACACTACAGTATTTGGCCGCTATATTTATGCCATCGGCGGTAACGCAGAAGCTGCCAGACTGTCGGGCATTAACAATAAACGAAACATACTTAAAGTCTATGGTCTTTTAGGCGCTTTTACGGGCGTTGCAGCATTGATCTTTACGGCACGCGTTGGCAGCGCTGCGCCGGACGCCGGTGTACTCAAGGAACTCGACGCCATCGCCGCGTGTGTTATTGGCGGGGCCTCGCTTATGGGGGGCCGCGGGACTATATTCGGAGCATGCCTCGGAGCTCTGATCATGGCAAGTCTTGATAACGGAATGTCCCTGCTCAACGTCCGCGATTTTATGCAGGACATCATAAAAGGCACGATCCTCGTTGCCGCCGTTGGTTTAGATATGGCAGGACGGCGGCAAAGTTAGCAACAGCCAGAGTTGTGTCAGACGTCACTTATCCGTTAATTACTAAAGCGTATCATCTAATCGTATTCCCGCGGGGTTGACAGGCGGTAGTGAATTCTCGGGTCGATCGGATCTCACTGTCATATATGCGCTTTTCAAATAGTATTCCTTCGACGCGTTTCAGTCACCGCCCACCCGCAAAGGAGAGATAGAGGATATGTCACCAAACACACTGCTTACAATCGGCCAACAATTCAGCCGCCGTTCATGGGCCGAGCCGTGGAAGATCAAAATGGTCGAACCGCTAAATATGATCACACGAGATCAGCGGCAAAAGGCACTTGAGGACGCGGGTTACAACACATTTCTGCTCCGCTCCGACGATGTATATATTGATCTGCTGACCGACAGCGGTACAGGTGCGATGAGCGACCGCCAGTGGGCAGGCATGATGCTCGGCGATGAAGCGTACGCAGGAAGCCGCAATTTTTATCATCTCGAAGAGGCGATCCAAAAATATTACGGATACAAATTCATCGTCCCCACCCATCAGGGCCGCGGTGCCGAACACCTGATCAGCAAGGTCGCCATCAAGCCGGGCCAATATGTGCCGGGCAATATGTATTTTACGACCACGCGTCTGCATCAGGAACTCGCGGGCGGGATCTTCGTCGATGTCATCATCGATGAGGCCCACGACCCGCAGATCCTGCATCCATTTAAGGGCAATATTGACCTCGACAAGCTCGAATCGCTGATCAAGCGCGAGGGTGCTGATAAGATCGCTTATGTGAGTGTCGCGGGCACGGTCAACATGGCCGGCGGACAGCCGGTCAGCATGGCCAATATCAAAGCTCTGCGTGAATTTACGGACCGACATGGCATCAAGCTCTTTCTCGACGCTACGCGCATGGTCGAGAATGCATTTTTCATCCAGGAACGGGAAAAGGGTTATGCGGATAAGTCTATCGCCGCGATCCTCAAAGAATTTTGCGGCTACACGGACGGCGCCTGGATGAGTGCCAAAAAGGACAACCTCGTCAATATCGGCGGCTGGCTGGCGGTGAATGATGCTGAGATCTTTGAGGAGCTTCGCAATCTGGTCGTTGTTTACGAGGGCCTGCACACTTATGGCGGCCTCGCCGGGCGCGATCTTGAGGCGATCGCCATCGGCATTGCCGAAAGCGTACAGGACGAACACATCCGCTCGCGGATCGGCCAGGTGCGTTACCTGGGAGAATTGCTGACTACGTGGGAGATACCGATCGTCCATCCGGTCGGCGGCCACGCTATCTTTCTCGACGCACGGGCGTTTTACCCGCATCTGGAGCAGATCAAGTTCCCGGCCCAAACGCTTGCCGCCGAGCTTTATCTCGATTCGGGGATTCGGTCGATGGAACGCGGCATTGCCAGTGCCGGCCGCAATGCGGAAACAGGCGAACACAATTTCCCAAAACTCGAGCTCACTCGTCTGACCATTCCGCGGCGTGTTTACACACAGGCACATATGGACGTTGTCGCCGAATCTGTCAGGGCCGTTTACGAGGATCGTGAAAAAACAACGGGGCTAAAAATAGTCCACGAACCGAAATATCTGAGGTTTTTCCAGGCAAGGTTTGAGCAGGTATAGCGCGAAAATTAGCCGCCAATAAAGCTCATCGTTCTCGATGGCTGTACAAACTCCGCGTCGTTAATATGATGACGCGGCTCTTTTTTCATAACTACGTCTTCAATAAAGCCGACGATCTCTGATCGGCTAGAGGTGCTTCGGATAAGATCACGCAGGTTATGTTCGGTTGTTGAAAAGAGACAAGTTCGGATCTGGCCGTCGGCGGTGAGGCGGATGCGAGAGCAGGCTCCGCAAAACATCTCGGTCACGGGAGCGATTATTCCGATCTCGCCTTTTGCTCCGTCGACGAACATATATTTCCACGAAGTTTCGCTGCCGCGGGATTCCTCTTTCAACTTAAGTGGATAAACAGAGTTTATGCGGTCGTGAATTTCCCGTCCGGGAACGACCATTTCACGGCTCCATTCGTGTCCGCTGTCGAGCGGCATAAACTCGATAAACCGCATCGACACTTCATTGTCACGGGCAAAGCGGGCGAACTCAACGATCTCATCGTCATTACGGCCGCGAACAAGAACTGCATTGATCTTGATCGGCTCAAACCCAAATGCTTTGGCCGCGTCTATCGCCTCATAAACCTTATCCAAGGCATCAACGCCGGTAATGTCGATAAACCTATCCCGGCTGAGACTGTCGAGGCTGAATGTCACGCGATCAACGCCCGCGTTTTTCAGCGCTTCGGCATGGCGGACAAAATCATAACCGTTCGTGGTAAGTGCAATGTCTCGCAATTTTGGTTTTAACTTTGCCAATTTTTCGACCAGGATCGGAACATCACGACGAATAAGCGGTTCGCCGCCTGTCAATCTGATCTTTTCTATGCCTAAGCTTACAAATATCTCAGAAACGAATTCCAATTCCTCAAATGTAAGCAGCTTTTCACGCTTTGCCCAAGATGGTTCGCCGTGCGGCAGGCAATAGAAACAGCGGAAATTGCAGCGATCCGTCAGCGAAACACGGAGATCGCGAATTATCCTGTTATGAGCGTCCCGGAGAGGCATAGTCCTATGATACAGCACTCAGCATTCGGGCGTCATCGGTCGATCTGCCTTAGTGCTGTGGCGTTGCGTTTCAGTCCCGAAAGCTTTGCTCGCTTGATCGCCGTTCGGCGAAATCGTTCAGCGTAATTTTCCGGTGTTAAAGACAACACTTCGTCCAAGGAAATTGAGGTTTCGTTCTTTCTAGGCTCGAATCTCAATTCGTTTGTTGGCTCTTCAAACCTGTTCCACGGGCAAACGTCCTGACAGATGTCGCAGCCGTAAAGCCAGCCATTCTGATTTTCAGTAATACTTGACGGTAATGTCTCGTCACGCAATTCGATAGTGGCGTATGAGATACACTTTCGCGAATCGACAACATACGGCTCAACGATAGCATCTGTCGGGCATGCGTCGAGGCATGCCGTGCATGTGCCGCAATGGTCATCGACGATCTGAGTATCGTAATCCAGTTCAAGATTCAGCAATATCTCGCCAATAAATACCCACGACCCAAGTTCGGTGGTGATCAGATTCGAATGTTTGCCTAGCCAGCCAAGGCCTGCACGCACGGCCCATGCCTTGTCCATTATGGGAGCAGTGTCTACACAAATTTTTCCTTCCGCCTCAGGAACTTTGGATCTGATCCAAGCGAGCAAATCCTGTAGCTTTTCGCCGATAACATCGTGATAATCATCGCCCCATGCATATCGCGACAGCTTACCCTTTTCAATACTTTCCTCGTGTTGATGATCGGTGTAGTAATTTAATAGAACTACGATGACCGATCTTGCCTCCGGGAATAATAGACGCGGATCGCTGCGCTTATCAGGCTCGCGTGCCAGCCATGCCATTTTTCCGTGAAGGCCTTTTTCGAGCCACTCATTCAAACGGGAGCCTTCATCGATCAGCGATGCGGCCTCGACGATCCCTACCTTTTGAAATCCGATCTCTTTGGCTTTTTGCTTGATCCCTTCAGACAACGAAAGCATAAAATAATTATCTCTGAAACCACATCAGAACGCATAAAAAGCCGGATGGCTTGATACCATCCGGCTGAAAAGAGTGTCCTAGCAACTCGGCCTAGAAACTAAGTTTCGCACCGAACTGGAATTGCCTCGGGTCATACGCCGATGTCGGGAGGCTGTAATACTTGCTGCCCTTACGCTGATCATAGGCATTGACCACATTATAAAATGGGTTGCCTGCGGCTTCGTTAAATCGGTTGAACAGGTTAAAGCCCTCAGCGATCAGATCAAGACTGATGCGTTCACTAAGACGAACCCGACGGCTGAGCCTTGCATCGATCGAAAAGTAATTGTGCGTAATACCCATATTTCGCGGTAGATTGCCATCGCGTGGAAACTGGCCAATGAAGCAGCCTGAATCAACTCCGGTCTGACACAAGGTGCCGTCTGCCAAAACGGACGGACGTTCGTTGGAGCTCTGAAAATCGCCATTTGAGTCGCCCGGAGCCAGAATGTTGAAGGGCCGCCCGGAACTCCACTCAACGATCGGAGCGAACGAAAAGCCTCGCATAAACTTGCGGAAGCCGCCTTCTGATTTCCAGGAATCAGGAGCGTTGATGATACCGCTGAAGACGAAGCGATGCCTTTGGTCAAACAATGAATCAGATCGCTCGGCCCTGAAATCAAAGTTGTTCTGCGGCTTTAGGAGCGTTTGCAGGTCTGACGAGTCATCAATGGAATGTGACCATGTATAGGTAGCCAGAAACTGCATATTGCTCGAAAAACGCTTTTTCAATTCGACATTCATGGCGTTGTAGTATGAATTTCCATCCGACAACTGAGCGCTGACGTCACCAAGGGCAGTGATCGGTCCCGCAGTTCGGACGGATCCGGCAAGTTGAGCATCAAAAATGGTCTTCGTTACCGCTCCGCCGGTAGCAGAAGCGATAAAGAAATAATTTGGTGCGATCGGGCGGAAAAAGTTCGCGGCTATCGGGCTGACGAACTTTTGGCCGGTTGTGTTGTTTATTGCTATCAACCCAGGAATTACAACAGTAAACAAGGCATTGTTTGCTGTCGGCATCGGGAAGAACGATGCAGCGGTGACACTTGTTGGATAGCAGCTCGCCGCTGTTGGTGTCGCCGTCGTACAGCCTGCAAACGCAGGATTATTAACCGCAAAACGCCTGAAATTCTCTCTCATTTGATCGGTATTTGGTGCGTTTATGTCCTGCGGATGGTTCAGGTGACGCACGTTGACCGTTATTCCGCTGACGGAGAGTGACATGTCTTTTCCGATCTGTCTTTCGAACGATAAATTAGCCTGAATGGCGTCGGGATATTGAAAGTCTTTTGAAACATGCAGTGTGAACGGCAAGATCGGACCGAACCCGGTAAAAGTCGCCGGATTGAAGCGCATATACCCGTTCAGATATTGTGAGGAAGCCGCAAGGCCGGGAGTTACACCCGGAATTGCCGTGCCGTGAAACACTTGAAAAGCGTTAAGCAATGAAGTTGGAAGAAAGGGCACTTCTCCGGACCGGGCCGCGGGTATCAGTGTCGCCTGCTGCTGCTGTGAACCATCAGCAATGTTCGAGTTGAACGAAACGGCAAGAAGCGGGTGATCAAAAAATCGTCCCATTGCGCCGCGCACGACTGTTTTGCCATTTCCCGCGACATCCCATGCAAACCCAAGTCGCGGTGCGAAATTATCCTGGTCGCGAGGGAAACCCTGGGTAATGTTCAATGCGTACTGGGCGGCTTGGATATCCGAAGAGCTCAATGTAATGCCTGTCAAAGGATCGCGAAACGGAACCGGCCCAAAAGTTTCGGTAAACTCATAATCATAGCGAAGGCCGAAGTTTATGGTCAGCCGCGGAGTTACCTTCCATGTGTCTTGTCCAAAAACAGCAACAGGCCTGTTGGCCAGCGTGCTGTTCGGATCGCCAAATCCCTGAATGAACACACTCGGGAAGCCAAGCCCATAAGACTGGGTTGCGGTAAATCCCGGACAGCGAACGGCTAGAGTTGGCGAATCGCATGCTACCCCGCCAACCGTTACGAGCGGTCCTGCCGCTTGCTGGCTAAAATTGAACAGGGCCGGAAAATTGAGCTCAAATCGAGCCTTGCCGCTGACTAAATTGACGTCTCCGCCAAACTTCATCGTGTGATTCCCGGAGACCCACGTAAGGTTATCGCGAAATTGGTGGCGACGTTCGATACGATTGACCGGTGAGAAGGGATTGGAACCAATAAACCCAGTGCCTGCTATCTGCAGGGCGACGCTTGGCACCTGCGAGTCAAATTTTGCGACCCGCCGTCCAAAGTTGTAATAAAGCTCGTTGACGACGTTCGACGACATAATACTGGTAAGTGATGCGCCGAACGAAAAATCTTCTAGTTTCTGAATGCCCGTTCGCGAATAGTCATTTTGTCCGAGAGTCTGATTTTGCGACTCATCCTGGATCCCATTTATCGTGCTCGGATTATATCCAAGGCGCATAGATAACTGATGTTTGGCAGTAAGGGCACTGTCGAATCTGAGCGATCCGTAGCTGGTATTTTCCGAGATCGGAAACAAGCGGCTCAATTGAGCCAATGGACGAAAGGCAACAAGTTGCCCGTCCGAGTTCCTGGTAAGAGGAATTGGCCTGCCCGACAAGATGAACCGGCCGCCAACGACTTGTCCTTGAGGAACACCGAGCCCGGGAACAAAATTGATCAGGGTGCTTGCACCATTGATCGATGATTGTCCGCCGGCCGACGCGAGGTGAGCAAAGCCAACTGCACGCTGGATCTGAGCCGGATCTCCGCTGCCCAAGGCCGCTTGAATGTAAGAAACCTGAGCTGCGGTAAGATTTGTAAATGACTGTGAGATCGGAAGGATCGGGGCTCCGATAGTAATGCTTTGGGTCGCACCGCCATAAATATCACCGGTAAAAAAGCCGGATTCCTGACGTCTTCTCTGCTCAAACGATATGAAAAAGAAGTTCTTGTTTTTTGTATCCATCGGGCCGCCAAAGGTCGCTCCATACTGAGCTCGTGTGTAAGGCGGTTTTTTGCCCGGATCGTTGTCGATAACAGGTGCAAATGCATTTCGTGACTGGATAGTCTTGTGGCGAATGAAACCGAACAAATTTCCATGGAAGTCCTCGGTTCCGCGTTTTGTTACAACGTTCACGATGCCTCCCGTTGCCCGTCCAAACTCAGGCAAATAGGAATTGGTCGTGATCTGAAACTCCTGAACGGCCTCCTGTGAAACGGTCGAGCGGGCAGCATTTGTGGAATTATCCGTAAAGTCTGCTCCGTCAACCTGAACCAAGGTCGAACGGCCGCGCTGGCCGCCGATATTCAAACCAGAACTCGGGGCAGGCCCGATCGGGCGGCCATTGTCGCGTCCAACAGTCGAGATCGTCAGAGCAAAGCCGGTGGCACTGCGCTCGTTTATGGGCAGATTTTCAATTCGCACTTGATCAATTGTGTTCGAAACGTTAGTTTTTGTGGTCTCCACAAGCTGAACGTCACCACCGGCAACATTTACGACCGCAGTGGCGGTGCCTACCTCGAGTTTGATCGTCAGATCGGCGCTCTGTCCGACCGTAAGCCTTACGGGCGAGATAACGACTTTCCTAAATGCCGAAGCCTCGGCAGTGATCTCATATTCGCCCGGCGGCAATCCAATGAACCGATATACGCCATCGCCACTGGTAGTGACTGTGCGGCTTATACCTGTCCCTATACCCTTAGCTTGAACAGTGGCACCGCTTACGACTGCTCCATTAGGGTCAGTAACCGTGCCGGAAAGGTCCGCTGCGGCTGCCTGCGACTGTGCAACTGCACAAACGGCTAATGCTAGTATCGCGGAGATCAGAACCGCAAACTTAATGGCTTTACTGGAAATGCTGGACGAAAATGCTCTCATTTTTTTCTCCTTGAGTGTTTGGATAAATCCGAATGCTACCGGAATTCGATATGCACCTGAAAAAAGGGCTGTACCGACTCGCGTGTCAGAAACGACTAAGATCCTATTCCGGCTAATATTTAACAGAAATGATTTACTTTGAACTTTTTAACTCAAAAAAGCCATTTAAGCAAGCAATAATATAATGTTTTTGTAAAAAGAAAAGCCGTTATTGTCTTTTTTGACAGGTTCGGAAAATCAACCTGGCAACAATGCCTTCTCTATTTCAAGTGCTTGCGTAAAAACGACACCATTTTGAATGCGTCGTAATAGACCCAGGGCTTTTCGCCAAGCGTGTAGTGGCCGCACGGAATTGTGACTTCGCTGTGTTTTATTTTGTGACTGCGAAGAGCTTTGATAGTGTCGCGGGAGAGATCAACGGGAAAGCTGAGATCGTAGAGTGTGTAAATGTAACGCTGCGGACGCGGAGGCAATTTGGCGAGGCGTTCGATATAGGCCATCGGCGAGATCGGCAGCCAGTATT
>CAZGSC010000143.1:0-8653 GCA_964528325.1 uncultured Chloracidobacterium sp.
AAGTCGCAGCTTCAAATCCCGCCGCGAGTACCATTTTTTCTGCAGGGGCATTGCTGACAATGCCCCTTTTTTCTGCGATTTACTGGCACTTAATCCTTGAACAAATTACATTTCAGCGTTATCATTACCGCAGTCCGACCTTGTAATACAATCTTATGAAATACATCAATTCTGATCTTCGCGGATCAAAACTACGCGTTTTTAGAGTGCTCTTTGTCAGCTCACTCTGTTTGTTGTTGGCTTTGACCACGCTTTTTTATGTCAGAGGGCGGGTTGTCAATGCTGGCTCCTCGTTGCTGACCGTCACAACCATCGATTCGCTGTTCACCAAAACATTTCTTACGAAGCCCGGTTCCAAGATCGCTCCGGAAGTCGCAGCGGACACATTGGACGGCAAAAGAACGTCGGTAGTTATATTTCTCGCTGATCAGGCGGATGTGAGTGCGGCGTACGACATGAAAGATCAGAATGCTCGCGGCTGGTATGTTTACAATACGCTCAAGGAACACGCCGACTGGACTCAGGCTGATATCAAGTCATTTCTAATGGTTCGCGGTATTGAGTATCAATCATTCTGGGTGGCGAATATGATCGTCGCGGAGGTTACTCGTTCAGAAGCTGAACAGATTGCGGCACGTCCGGACGTGGCTAGGATAGATTCCAATCGGCAGGCACGCTGGATCGAGGATCCTGCAATTGCAGATTTCCATGAATCATCAGAACGGCCCGAAGCTCCTGAAACTGTGGAAACCGGTGTCACGAATGTCAATGCTCCATCGGTGTGGGCGCTTGGATTTACCGGACAAAACATGGTCATTGGCAACCAAGATACGGGCATGCGTTGGACGCATAACGCTCTTAAACCTCATTATCGCGGCTGGAACGGGTCAACCGCCGATCATAATTTCAACTGGCATGATTCAATCCATTCAGGCGGAGGATCGTGTGGAGCAAATGCAGTTGCTCCCTGCGATGATAACGGCCACGGTACACATACCACGGGCACAACAAGCGGCGATGACGGTACTGGAAACCAAGTTGGCGTCGCTCCCGGCGCAAAATGGATCGGCTGCCGCAATATGGATCAGGGTAACGGGACGCCTGCAACATACACTGAGTGCTTTCAGTTCTTCATTGCACCGACCGATCTTTCGGGTAATAACGCTAACCCAACCCTGCGGCCCCACGTGATGAATAATTCATGGGGATGTCCGATCAGCGAAGGCTGCACAACTGGAGCTGAGCTCGAAACGATAGTAAACAATACGCAGGCGGCAGGCATCTTTATCGTCGTATCGGCTGGAAATGACGGCCCGGGTTGCAGCACTATCAGTAATGGTACTCAGGCTGGCCCTCCAGCTCCGTATCTGGCAAGTTTCTCTGTCGGATCGATAAGCGCGACTACGAATACGGTCTCAAGCTTCAGCAGCAGAGGTCCAAGTCTTTTTTACACGCCGAATCTCCTCAAGCCAAATATCTCTGCACCCGGTTCCGGTGTTCGCTCGTCAACCAGAACCAGCGATACTAGTTATGGCAGTTTAAGCGGAACTTCGATGGCAGGCCCTCACGTTGCCGGGGTTGTGGCATTACTCTGGTCCGCGCGTCCGCAGCTCGTCCGCGATATCGCCGCTACAAAGACACTTCTGCAAAATACGGCCAATCCAAATGTAACAGTTACCGGCGGACAAACCTGTGGAGGCACACCCTCGACGCAGATTCCGAACAATTCTTTCGGTTATGGACGAGTTGATGTACTCGCAGCCGTGAATTCTACTGGAGGCTCAACGCCAACCGCGACAAATACTCCAGTAAGCACGTCCACGAGTACAGCAACCAACACCGCAACCCCTACAAGTACAGCAACAGCGGCGGCCACTGCGACTAATACTCCAACACCTGCCGCAGCAGTCATCTCCGGAACCGTCACGTATGGCAATGCAATTGGAACTCCTGCAACACGATTTGTTTCTAACGTGCTTTTAAGCGGAGCGGGTTCGACTCCTGTATCTACGTCAACAAATACGCTCGGAACATACTCACTGAACGGATTTGGCGCAGGCTCGTACACGATCACTCCTTCTAAGTCCGGGGGCCAAAGCGGAGCGATAACATCGTTTGACGCTGCGAGGATAGCCCAGTTTGTTGTCGGAGGCACCATCTTAAGTCCCACTCAGCTGACAGTCGCAGACGTCAGCGGTGCCGGCGGTGTTTCTTCCTTCGACTCGGCTTTGGTCGCCTCATATGCGGTAGCATCTCCAAATTCGGGATTGTCCGGAACATGGAGATTCAACCCTGTCAGCAATACACACTCCTCGGTAACGTCAAGCATCAATGGTGAAGATTACACTGCGTTGCTTATGGGCGATGTAACTGGCAACTGGGTGGATACCGGACTTCGCCCATCAGACGCCAACGGACCCGAACGGCAGATCGCTGTTGGCATTCCCAAGATCGGTGGCGGAGCGGCGGGCGATGTTAGGATACCGGTAACCGTTAGCGGCCTGGCAGGTAAAGAGATCATCTCATATGAGTTTGATCTGCGTTATGATCCCTCAGTAATGATGCCAAATGTCGATCCGATCAGCGTTGACGGCACCATAAGCCGAGGCCTTTCGGTGGCGTTCAACATTAGCCAACCGGGGCTATTGCGGGTCGCGGTCTACGGTGCAACGCCGATCGAAGAAGCAGGAACTCTCTTGAATTTAAGATTTACAGTTCTTGGGTCTTTAGGATCATACTCACCTATCACCTGGGAACGGATATTATTCAATGAAGGTGCTCGAAGCGTAACAACAACTGATGGATCAGTTTTAATAGCACTTTCTGACTCTAATGACGATCTTTAATTCTCAAATTTAGATAGGACCCGATCTCTAACGGCCAATCGTGCCGAACACAAAAACGAGATCAGTACATCTCAAAATAAGAAAAAAGGCCGTCGATTGCGACGGCCTCTTTTTCCACATGTGCGACTTACCTACTGTCTGACCTTCAATGCAGGGTCACCAAGCAATGCCCACGAGTATCCTACATCGCTTCCGGCGATCGTGGATTTTGCATCTATTACAAGATCGCCGATGCGAGTGATGTTGCCTGCCGCAACCGCTGAATAGAATCGGGTTCCCATTGTAAGTTGGTAGTCGGGTGTTGTTTCTGTAGTAGATGCCCAGGTCGCTACGGCTCCTCCGTTTGCTTTCAAAAGAGCCTCGCCTAAGGAATCATTTACCGCTAAGAAAAACAACCCATTGAAACACGTCAACATTGTATAGATCGAATGTCTGGTGGTGTTTGCTAACAACGGAGCATCGTTCACGCTGAAAAAGTTCTGATTTCTCCACGTTCCTGTCGACCCATGACCAGAATAATTGACGATATATGGCCCAGCATTAAGAGCATTCATCAGATTCGCGTGTCCATTCGGATCGGCCTGAGTAGGATTATTGGGAAGCATGCGGTTCACGAATGTCTTTGGCATGCTTTGCGGTAATTGATCGGAAAGAACATGACTCATGGCCTCAAAATCAAAGCCCTCCGGCATATCGAATGCGAGAACTGCTCCCCTATCCAAGGATTGGATCGCAGGCGTTTCAAAGGCCATAGTCTTGTTTAAGACCGTATTAATAACAGAGACTGATCTCGCTGGAATTCGTCCGACAGCCATTTCCGCAAGGCCGTCATGAGTGAAATCAGCAAGAGCTTCGTCACTTGCGGTCTCCTCATAAATAAGGTCAACATTTTTTGTCGGGACCAGATCGTTGTAGCCAAACCCTTCGTAATTGCGCGGATCTAAGGAAGCATCGCCCATAAGCAAAACGTAGTGCGGGGCATTTTGCCAATTGTTCTTAGCGTAAGAGAGAAAAGCATTTATTGCCGATGCACTGTGAGCTCCATAGCTGAATTCGTCGTATATATCGGCAACATCGATCACGTTAACAGTAAATCCACCGCCGGCGGCACTACGCCGATAGTTTGCCCACGTTTCCGAAGCGGCCATAAAATCAGCAGCGGAACTGGAAATGATGAGCATGTCGGCATTATTGGTCGGTGATGCGAGTGACGATGCATTGTCCGGGGTAATAGACGGTGCTTGCAGCAATCCGGTATCCTCTACCCCATACATGACAGCCGGCCGGTTTGAAGGCATGCGGACTGAATAAGTGCTGCCGTTCTGGGTTATTGGAAGATCGGTTATGAGCTGCGGATTTCCGTCCAGAGTCGTGTCAAAAACTCGAATATTGGGCGATGTGAACCCATCCACGTCTAATTTTCGATAACCGGGTGTAAAGAAAATCACCTTGTTTTCATCCGCTGCATATTTCCTTGAGTAATTTATCTTGACGGAATCAAATAGACAGGTGTCCGACGAACGGCTTGTAGCAAACTGAAAAACATTAGCACCCTCGACGAGAACGCCGGGCGGGATAGCAATATTAGTGGAAAAATTGTCCTTATTGGCCCCGTAAATAAATCCAATATTTTGGCCGTTCAAAATAGCTTTGACAGAGTGCTGTCCATTACTCAACCCCTGAAGTTTCACCGTAACTATCGCATTCAGCCCTGCGAGATCAACTCCGCTAAGGTTCATAGACAAACATGGAGCCGCTGGATTTGGGCTCGGACACACAGGCAAGGTTGAAGTAATTGCACGTCCCCAATAGTTTTCTACATCTCCATTCCTGATCGTAGGACTATAATTCTTCCTTTCCTTCATCTCGACGGTCATTCGGTAATTGTTTGAAAACACATTTCCACCGATATTTCCAAGAAATTTCGAGATCACGCGTTTGCCCGCAACCGTATCAGAGATCAGGTAATATGTGCGTGTATCGGTCTCGCGCACATCTAAACCTTTACCGTAAAAATCGATGTACTGTCCGGTCGGTTCGACAATTATTGCCTGCTCGTTGCCGTTCATAAAGAGACGCCAGTTTGCCGGGCTGCTGTTCACATCAAAACCTGCGGCCTGAAGTTCTGCACGCGTAACGCGATACATTCCTTCTTTTTTGACTGCGATCTTTACACCCTGCTGAGTAACGACAATTCTTTGCATTTCCTGATCTGGCGGAAGTGTAGATCGATCCACAACTGCCTGCAAATCGCTGGGAAGTGCAAGTTTGTCCCCTCTGACATTCCCGGTCTTCGATCGGATCAAATTTTCCAATTCAGCCTTTGTGTGGCCGGTATCTGCAAAGAAATCACTTGTGAATCTCGGACTGAATGCATCGGTGGTGAGGCGAGTGTTGTTAACAAATTGATTTTGAATAATGTAAGTCGAATTCAAAGTTCCGAGAGGGTCATATATCTCATATACTTCGCCATACAGCATTCGCTGTCCCGCTTTTGAGTAGGAACCCAGGATGAGGCCCGGGCCTGCCGGTTCGAGGCCATTTTGGCCTATCCGCTGAACAAGAAATCCAATATTTCCGAGTTCTGACCTCATTTCCCATCGAATGAAAACGCCCTGGCCGTCAGTAAAAGCATTTATGCTTTCATACTCGGCAACTGCCCCTCTGACAGCAGGACTGGAAATTGTCCTGGACTTTTGAGCAAACGCAGGAAAAATCGCAGTGCAGATCAAAATGGCTAAAATAGCAAAGGAAAGTGGTTTTTTCATTTTTAACTCCAAAAATACGGGTTAGGTGAGTTGACGCAGTAACTGAGTTAACTGGTTATCTTTTAAAATTACCATTTATGCGCCCTTTTTACAACATTTTTTAACTCACGAGCTGACGCAGCACATATGGCAAAATACCGCCGTTTTTATAGTATTCGATCTCGATGGGTGTATCGATTCGAAGCGTTAAGGTGATGTCGAAGCTTTCGCCATTCGCTCTTTTGATGGTCAGCGTAACATCCTGTCGCGGACGAACCTCAGTCTCCTGAAAACCTCTCAGATCAAAAGTTTCTGTACCATCGAGTCCCAGGCTTGCGGCCGATTCACCATCCTTGAACTGCAAAGGAAGAACGCCCATTCCAACCAGATTCGAACGGTGAATGCGTTCAAATGATTGGACAACGACAGCTTTTACTCCCATTAGCGAAGTTCCTTTCGCTGCCCAGTCCCTTGAGCTGCCTGTGCCGTATTCGGTTCCCGCAAATATGATTAGCGGGGTTCCATTGGCCTTATATGCCATCGCGGCATCATAGATGCTCATTTCGGCTCCGTCGGGCTGATGTTTGGTAAGACCACCTTCGACAGGTGCGACCATTTGATTCTTGATGCGGACGTTGGCAAAAGTCCCGCGAAGCATTACGCGATCATTCCCGCGTCGCGAGCCGTACGAATTAAAGTCCTGCATTTCGACACCCTGTTCCAGCAGATACAGCCCGGCTGGCGAATTGGCCTTAATGGCTCCTGCAGGCGAAATATGATCGGTAGTCACCGAATCACCAAATATCGCCAACGGCCGAGCGTCTGTTATATCTGAAAAACTGCCGATTTCCATCGAAAAATTCTCAAAAAACGGAGGCTCCTGAATATAAGTCGATGCCGGATCCCATTCGTATATTTGGCCAACGCTAGACTCGATGCTGTTCCATAACGGATTTTGTTCCGCAAATTGTGAATAGAGCTTTCTGTATGTATCAGGATCAAAGGCCTTCTGCAAATATTCTTTGACCTCATCGAGCGACGCCCAAATATCTTTCAGAAAAACATTATTGCCGTCTTTGTCTTGTCCTATTGGATCATTGATCGCGTCCTTCAAAACGGTGCCTGCAAGAGCAAATGAAACGACTAGAGGCGGGGACATCAGGAAATTGGCTTTTACATTCTGGTGTACGCGCGCTTCAAAATTCCGGTTTCCCGACAACACCGAAGCAACAATAAGGTTGTGGTCAACGATCTGCGATTCTATTCCTGGATCAAGCGGCCCTGAATTGCCGATACAAGTCGTGCAGCCATATCCCACAAGATTAAAACCGACTTGGTCCAGATACTGCTGCAGGCCAGTCTTTTCAAGATATGCAGTAACCACACGCGAGCCCGGAGCAAGCGATGTTTTTACATAATCAGGCACCTTCATGCCGCGTGCCACTGCTTTTTTGGCGACGATCCCAGCCGCGATCATTACTGCAGGATTAGACGTGTTCGTGCAAGAGGTGATCGCGGCGATCACGACATCGCCATTGCCGATTTTGGTCGATGGATCGGCATTATATCTTTGCCCTATTTCATCAGCAGACTTGCCAAAACCACCATCAGCGATCGGTTTTGAGAACAGTTCGGAAAATCTATCGTCAAGATCGGCAAGCTCGATGCGATCTTGAGGACGTTTTGGCCCCGCCACAGCAGGCCCGATAGTGGAGAGATCGAGGTCAATTACTGACGAATAATCGATTTCGTCCTGTCCGGGAATTCCGAACATATTTTGTGCTTTGTAATAATTTCTGATCGTGTCTATCTGTTCCGTGCTGCGGCCGGTATTTGCAAAATACTCAAGTGTTTTTTCATCAGTCGGGAAAAATCCCATCGTCGCACCATACTCAGGTGCCATGTTGGCTATGGTCGCCCGGTCAGTTGCATTCAATGCCGCGGCTCCTTCACCAAAAAATTCGACAAATTTGCCGACAACACTCGCCTTTCTAAGCATTTCCGTAATGCGTAGCACAAGATCTGTTGCCGTCGCCCCCTGAGGCAACTCACCTGTCAGATGTACTCCGACGACGTCAGGCGTAAGAAAATATACGGGCTGCCCTAACATTCCGGCCTCAGCCTCGATACCGCCAACGCCCCAGCCGACAATGCCGACACCGTTTATCATCGTCGTATGCGAATCCGTGCCAACAAGCGAATCCGGAAAATAAACTCCGTCGCGTTCGAATACGCCTTTCGCAAGATATTCCAGGTTAACCTGATGGACGATGCCAATTCCCGGCGGCACGACACTGAATCCATTGAACGCCTGAGTACCCCACTTCAGGAAACGATATCGCTGGTCGTTTCGCTTGAATTCCATCTCCATGTTCCGCGTGTAAGCCGATTCGCTACCGGCAAAATCGACTTGAACGGAATGATCGATCACGAGATCGACAGGAACGAGCGGTTCGATCACACCCGGATCTTTGCCCATTCGTTTAACTGCCGAACGCATCGCCGCGAGATCGACAAGCAGCGGCACGCCCGTAAAATCCTGCAGCACGACGCGCGCAACGACGAACGGGATCTCGTTCGTTCGTTCATTATTCGCACCCCAAGCCGCCAATTCGCGAACGTGGCTCTTGCTCACTTTTTTGCCGCCGTCGAAATTACGAAGCACGCTTTCCAAAACAACACGAATAGAAACAGGAAGCCGAGAGATCGCGCCAAGCCCCTCTTTCTCAAGCTGAGGAATGGAATAAAAGGCTCCATCAGCTCCTGATCCCGTTTGAAATGTCTGCCGCGAATTAAATAAATTGTGTGTCATAGTGATTTTAATGAGGTCAGAGTTAAACTATTAGTTTAAAAACCCTTATCAATAAGGTCAAGGGCACTCCAATAATGCGGAATCCCACACGTCAGTACGATAACACCCAACGCAACCGTGACACATCCACTTATCACCACGGCTCTGACACTTTTGAAAACCTGTCTTGATGTTTTATAATTTTCATTTCCGGCGCCTTCGTCTATCGGTTAGGACGCGAGGTTCTCAACCTTGAAAGAGGGGTTCAA
>CAZGSC010000144.1:0-8625 GCA_964528325.1 uncultured Chloracidobacterium sp.
CTGCACCGTATAACGAACCGGGCAGCACGGTCGGCGGTACAGGAACTCAGACGCTGCGCGGCACCTTCGGATTTGCCAATTCCAACGGCACATGGAGTCTCTACATGCGTGATGACGCGGGGCTGTTTAATGCACCGTTGGCGATCACTGGATGTGTGAACGGCGGATGGGGACTTGAATTCCTGACCTCGACCGCGGCGAACGCTTCTGTTTCGGGACGCGTGCTGACAGCTGACGGAGCAGGCATCCGCAACGCGAAGGTCGTTATCACTGGCAATTCGCTTACTGAGCCGATCGTCACTACGACTGGTTCGTTTGGCTACTTCAACTTTGACGGCCTTGCGACAGGCGAGACATATGTTGTAACTGTGAATTCACAGCGTTACACATTCTCGACACCGAGCCGCGTGATCAGCCTTGTGGACAACGTCACTGATGCTGACTTCATTGCTGATCCTCAGGAATAGCAGGGCGAGAAAATGACTCAGAGTTTGTCTGAGTCCTCATTAACTGAAAAAGCTTTGTTCGTTATGAACAAAGCTTTTTCAACTTCCACATTCTCATCGTCGAGGCGGCCATATTGGTGAAACCTTTATGGTGAGCAAACTGTATTATTTGAATTATGAAAATTAAGACAATATTTCATCTTTCCATCGCTGTTCTGCTGCTGACGTCATCTGTCTTGACGGTGAATGTGTTTGCCCAGGATAAGGCGCAAGCTGACATAAATGCTGCCATTCGCAAGGAAGCGATGGAGAATTCCAAGATAATGAACACGCTTCATTATTTTACCGACCTCTATGGTCCGCGGTTAACCGGAAGCCCAAATCACGTCAATGCGGCAAAATGGGCGATGCGGGAAATGCTGTCGTGGGGATTTGATTACGCCACGTTAGAATCATGGGAATTTGGACATCCCGGGTGGGTCAATGAACGAAATACGGGTCTGATGATCTCACCGGTTCAGGATACGCTTACCTATGAAGTGCTGGCGTGGACACCTTCCACTAAAGGTGTTGTCACATCCGATGCTGTCAGTATCATTATTCCGACCTTTCCCGCAGAAGAGAACCCTAAGATCCTGCAGATGCCCACACAGGAAGAGTTGAGCACGTACTTGGAAAGCGTAAAGGGGGCAGTGAACGGCAAGATCGTGCTTGTTGGAAAACCGGCATTCATAGACCAATCGAAAGACCCTGCGCCAAAGCATATTTCAGATGAAATAATGAAATGCCGGACGGATCCTGCTAAGAAGCCGGGAGATTGCGGCCCTGGCCCTTTTGGCGGCGGAAATAATACTCAGCCTAAACCAAGGCCCAACGCCCTTACCCCTATACAAGTTAGCGAACAACTCAATAAATTTCTCCTCGACAACGGCGTGCTTGTCCGCATAAATGAATCGGAACTTGATCGGGGAGCGGTACGTGCCTTTAACAACCGAACATTCGATATTACTAAGGTCGTGCCTACGGTCGTAATGCGTAGTGAAGATTTCGGCCGGATCTATCGTTTGCTTGAGCATAAGACAAAGGTAACTCTTGAATTCGATCTTCGCAGCCGAATAGTTCCGGATGGTGTGACAAGCTACAATGTCGTCGGCGAGATCAAGGGCTCTGACAAGAAGGATGAGGTCGTAATGCTCGGCGGGCACCTAGATTCGTGGCATTCTGCGACCGGAGCAACCGACAATGCCATTGGGTGTGCGACGATGATGGAAGCAGCCCGTATTCTAAAGGCGATTGGCGTGAAACCGCGACGTACGATCCGCGTCGCATGTTGGGGCGGAGAAGAACAAGGCCTTCTAGGTTCACAGGCATATGTCAAACGGCATTTTGGTTCTGTTGAGGCTCCGACAACTGAATTCAGCAAATTCAACGGTTATTTTAATGTGGATTCCGGTACCGGAAAGACTCGTGGGCTGAGCGTTTTCGGCCCGCCCGAGGCTGCTACGGTGCTGCGTGACGCGCTCGCTCCCTTTGCCGACCTTGGATTTACCGGCGTCGTGAGCAGCAAGAGCAGGGGATTAGGCGGAACAGACAGCACTTCGTTCAATCAAGCCGGTTTGCCCGGTATCGGAGCAATGCAGGACCCGATCGAATACTTTGGCGTTACATGGCATACTAACCTCGATACATATGAACGGATAATTGAGAGCGATGCGAAGGTCTCTGCGATCATCTTTGCGGCGGCTGTTTACAACCTGGCGATGAGCGATGAAATGCTGCCGCGTTTCAAGGCTGGCGAGATGCCTGCTTTGCCGACACCTCAGCCAACATCGACACCGGCGGCTTCATCGACCCCAAAGCCATAGTCTGGATGTAGTTAGATCCGCTATGGTCACATTTTGAGTTATGAGTTTTGATCTTAAGGTTAGCGAACACGACGGGTATCTTCGGATAGATTCAACCGGCGAGTTTTCTTTGCCCGCTCTCTTCGACTTTATCAGTCGTGTGAAAGAGGAAGCCGTTAGAACAGGGTACGACTGTGTCCTTGTAAACGCGCTTGATATCCAGGGCGATCTCACCGAAGCTGACCGGTTCCGTGCGGGTGAGAAATCTGCGGAGGTTTTTGGCAGCAAATTCAACATTGCAGTAGTAATGCCGGCAAGAAAGATCACAAAGATGGCAGAACTGGCAGCGTCGAATCGCGGTGCGAACCTATTGATCACAGACTCAGAGAAAGAAGCTCTCGACTGGCTACTCAACCCATAGGCTGCAGGTGGTCTCTGGACGGGCATATATCGCTAATCACGCATTCCGCGCATTTCGGCTTGCGGGCTACGCAGATCTGACGTCCGTGAGTGATCAGCCAGTGTGGAAACATTATCCAGTCCGCTTTAGGCACTAACTTCTGAAGATCGAGCTCGATCTTCTCGGGTGTTTTGTTTTTTGTGAGACCCATTCGTTGCGCAAGTCGAGAAACGTGAGTATCGACGACGACTCCTGATGCGATGCCAAATGCATTTCCAAGTACCACATTGGCCGTTTTGCGGGCCACACCGCCAAGGGTTAGGATCTCTTCCATCGTCTTCGGAACTTCTCCTCCAAACTGCTCGATCATCTTCTCGCAAGCTGCCTGTATGTTCTTAGCTTTATTACGAAAAAAGCCGGTCGAGTGGATATCCCTTTCGAGTTCGGTTTTCGTAACTTTCAAGTAATCTGCCGGGCCTTTGTATTTGCGAAAGAGGTTGGCCGTAACGATATTTACACGTGCGTCAGTGCATTGAGCAGATAAGATCGTTGCGATCAAAAGTTCGAATGGTGTTGTATGGTTAAGAGCACAATGTGCATCGGGATATTCCTTTAATAAACGCTTAATTATTTCGGCAGTACGTTTTTTCTTGTCCGCTATCATGTTGCTAAGGCTAAAAAAGAACCGTCCAAAATGCAAATTTGCAGTGGTTTAGGTAAGATTTAACCACTAACGATGCATGTCCCATTATTAGACTTAAAAGAACAAAATCAAACTCTTCGTCCTGAGATCGAGGAGGCGCTGGGCCGTGTGCTCGACAGTAATGGCTTTATCCTTGGCGGGGAAGTGGCTGAACTGGAAAAGGAGCTTGCTGCTTATTGTGATACAAAATTCGCAATAGGTTGTGCCTCAGGAAGTGATGCAATATTGCTCGCGTTCATGGCTCTCGATATTGGCCCTGGCGACGAAGTTATTACAACGCCTTACAGCTTTTTTGCGACAGTTAGTTCTATCACGCGGCTTGGAGCCACGCCCGTTTTTATTGACATTGATCCGCAAACCTACAACCTCGATGTCACTAAGGTCGAATCAAAGATCACCTCACGAACGAAAGCTATCGAGCCGGTTCATCTTTATGGCCAGTGCTCCGACATGGCGGGACTGAGAGCGATCAGCGAACGGCATCGTATTCCTCTGATCGAAGATGCTGCACAGGCTATCGGGGCGGAAGAAAACGGAGTTCGCGCCGGCTCTATGGGAGCGATCGGCTGTTTCAGTTTTTATCCGTCCAAAAATCTTGGCGGAATGGGTGACGGCGGCTTCGTTACTACTAATGACGAAAGCTTGGCGAAAAAGATCTTGGCTCTCCGCGTTCACGGATCTGAGGAGAAGTATTATCACAAATATGTCGGATTGAATTCTCGTCTTGACGGTTTTCAAGGAGCGGTCCTGCGTGTAAAACTGCCGCATCTCGATGAGTGGACGGATAAGCGTCGCGCAAATGCAGAAAACTACGGCAGACTATTCACCGATCTTGGGCTCACTGAGCAGATCGGGCTGCCGACAGAACGCACAAACGCGAAACATATTTATAATCAATACGTTATCCGCGTTCCGCAAAAACGCGATGAACTTCGAGCGTTCCTGACAGAGAAGGGAATTGGAACCGATATTTACTATCCGGTTCCGCTTCATTTACAGGAGTGCTTTGCCTATATTGGTTATTCTGAGGGCGACATGCCTGAATCCGAAAAAGCTGCGCGGGAGACGCTAGCAATTCCGATCTATCCTGAGTTGAGCATGGAACAACAGGAATATGTCGCAGAAGCAGTAGCGGAGTTTTTTCGTTCACATTCATAAATGCAGGACCTGGTAATAATCGATTCGAGAAATGCCAAGTCGCGGCTCATCCTCGCCGCGATCGTCATTTGTGCGATCGTATTCTTATGGTTTGTGTCCAGTCGACAGCTAGGAAGCATGATCGCGGATCTTACAAACCCCAATCTTCCAGATGCAGGACCCGCTGCGGATCTTGCAATTAGTTTAGCGCCCGGGGATCCGGGTGCACGTTGGCTGGCTGCGTCCGTGGCAACAAACGGCATTTCCGAAGACCGTCTTGAAACTGCCGTGAATTTGCTTGAGGACGCTGTCAGACTTTCTCCATATGACTATCGTTGGCGCGTCGAATTAGGCAGGGCCTATGAACAGGCTGACAAGCCGGAGGCTGCTGAAATTGAGTTTAGACGTGCTGTTGAGCTTGCTCCGACATACGCTTTTCCCAGATGGCATTTGGGAAATTTTTATTTGCGTCAAGATCGGATCGACGAGGCGTTCACCGAATTAAGAAAATCTGCTGAGAGTAACAAAACATATCGAGAGCAGGCGTTCTCACTGGCTTGGGATTATTTTGACAAGAATCCTGAAAAAGTTGAGCAGCTTGCCGCTGACTCATCTGACTCACGTGCAAGTCTCGCTTTATTTTTTGCAGCACGCGGACGTGCGAGCGAGTCGCTTCGAGTATGGAACGTGCTGTCTGAAACTGAAAAGGCAGCCAATCCACAGATCGCCAAAGATATTGCCCAGGGCTTGTTCATTCAGCGAATTTTCCCGCAGGCCCTCGAGTTCGCTCGTCAACTTGGTATCGACGCTGATGCCCGACCATATATGATCACGAATCCAGGTTTCGAACGTGTCATGGGCGCGGAGGAAGATTCAAGATTTGACTGGCGCATAAATCGAAGCGAGTCAAAGATCGATATTTCATCCGATTCAACCGTCAGGCATTCCGGCTCTCGCAGCCTGAAGATAACATTTCGCACTTATCTAAAACCGGAACTTTATAACGTTTTCCAAACAATAGTTGTCGAGCCGAACAAGAATTACCGTTTGAGCTTTTGGGTGCGCACCGAGAATCTGAAAACCTCAGGCGGGCCGCTTCTTCAGATAGTAAATGGAAATGACGACAAACCGATGACGACGTCAAAAGCCTTTCAGACCGGTACAAATGACTGGCAGGAATATTCGATTGATCTGCATACACCGGATAATTGTAATGGCATTATTCTCAGAACAGTTCGTCAGCCATGCGGCGATCAATGTCCTATCGTCGGAACAGTTTGGTACGACGATTTTGAACTCGCGAACCGCTAAACAATAAAGAACGACACAAGATGACGCGTCTGAACAAATTTGCATTTTTTCTTATCTGCACGATCGTGGTTTTTACGACCGCTGCTTATGGAACGGTGCATCAACCGACACTTGTGCTTTTCTATGTCCTTGTGTCAGCTTTGATGATCCTTTGGGCTGCCGATTCGCTGGGAAGCGGTGAGATCCGATTTAGTCGGAGCCTTCTTCAGATCCCTTTGTTTGCTCTTGCAGTGTACGGCTTTGTACAGTGCGTTCCGCTGGGTACATACGCGGAGGCCGCAGGTATTTCCGGAATACCTCGAACTATTTCGATGGAGCCATTTGCAACGCAGCTTACCGCCCTTCACTTATTGGCCCTTGGCACCTTTTTTTCGGTCACTCTTGTTTATTTGGATAGTGCTCAGAGACTCCGTAGGATGATCACTTTCATCGTGGTCTTTGGGTTCATCTACGCATTCTTTGCAATTTTGCAATCGGTTCTCAGTCCAACGCGGATCTATGGAATATATCAAAGCCGATTTGGAATTCCATTCGGTTCGTTTGTAAATCGACATGATTTTGCTGCATTCATCGAAATGGCGATCAGTATTCCGCTTGGCCTTTTATTTGTGGGAGCTGTCAGACGCGACAAAAGGTTACTGTATATGATCGCGGTCACGCTGATGGGCTCCGCTCTTTTACTAAGCTTATCGCGAGGCGGTCTGGTTTCATTGATCGCCGAAATATTACTTCTCGTAATACTAACGACTGGCTCAAAAGGCGGAAAAAAGATCGTGTTAAAATTTGCGTTGTCGATCCTGCTGGTCGCCGCAGCTGTTGGCGGGGCGATCTTTGTCGGCGGTGATACGTCGCTCACACGTTTTGCGGAGACGGCGTCGTCACAGGACATTACATCGAACCGCATCCATATCTGGGGAGTCACACTAAAAGTGATCGCCGCCAACATGCCGTTTGGTACCGGACTTGGCTCATACACTCAGGCTTACACGGCGTTTGATACGCTAAGCGGGCTTGAGATGGTTGAGCAGTCGCATAACGATTATCTTCAGATGCTGTCGGATGCAGGATTGATCGGGCTTGTGATCGGGGGGTTGTTCTTATTTTGGTTTTTTCGCGAGGGTATTCAAAATACACGCAGTCAAAATACGTTTCGGCGGGGCGTCGCAGTTGGAGCATTTGCGGGTTGTTTTGCCGTTTTGATCCACAGTCTTTTCGATTTTGTATTGCACATTTCCGCTCTTTCCATACTGTTTCTGACCCTAATGGCTATGCTAGTTGCGAGCGGCCGTCGATTTGAGGATGATACAAAAGAATTTAACGAACCAAGGTCAAAACATCGCCGTTCGGCCAGCGTTGCCTCTTTTGGCGAAAGAACGCAAACAAGCGGAGCTCGTCACGTAAAAGCGGATCATTGATTCGTTGAAGATGGTTTCACAACACGGCCCAGAAGACGAATGATCCACCATATCAGGCCGTGGGACACGTACAGAGCGGCCAGGATCAATAGCGCATATTGTGAATAGAACCAAACCAGCATCGCGATTGCCGCGACTCCCAAGACGAGGAAGATACCCTGTGGTCCCTTTCCTGCCGTCTTCATGCTTGTATATCGAATGGTTGAAACCATAAGGATTGACAGCATTGCGACCAGGCCCATCAGTGCATAAGAGTAATAGTGAGCCGGTCCATTACCGTATCCAGTCAGTGGCGCCGGCGCGAAATGAACGATTGCTGCGAGAAGGCCTCCTGCCGGCGGGATAGGCAATCCGACAAACGCCTTTTTATCGACTTTTGTAGCACCTTCGATAAGTTTGACAGGCCGTGTTGCCTGAAGGTTAAATCGAGCGAGCCTAAATGCTCCGCACATCAGAAACATAAAAAGTATGAGAACGGCGAGATTGTGGCCGAAAGTATTTTCGGTAAACGTGGGGCCGAATGCCCAAGCGTACATGAGCGCTGTAGGGGCGATACCAAATGTCAGAACGTCGGCCAACGAATCAAATTGAACACCGATCTCTGTAGCGGTGCGCGTGGCACGGGCAACACGGCCGTCAACCGTATCAAATAGAATAGCCAAGCCGATAGCCAAGCCTGCTCGATCGAAATAGCCGGAGGCCAGATCGGGATGTGTGTCCGCCACCGAAAAACCGCGGATCGAGGACAAAACCGCCAAATAGCCCATCGCTACATTAGCCGCAGTGAATAACGTGGGAATCACATACAGTCCCTTTTTTAGGCCTCTATGCGGGGCTTTTTCATTTTTTTCGTCATCCATACATTCGTGTGAGCCGACAAAAATCAAATGTTTTGTTCACAATTAGTTTTTGTCTTTCACTTTTGCAATGATCGTTTCGCCACCACGGACGCGGTCTCCGATCTTCACCGCGAGTTCAAAATTGCCGGGCATCAAAATATCCGTTCTTGAGCCAAACTTTATCAGTCCGAACTTTTGTCCGCGTTCTAAATTATCACCTGCCTTCGGCCAGCAAACAATCCGTCGGGCAAGGATTCCGGCGATCTGAGTACAGGTCACAGTCACCGCGTCGCCCTCGATAACGAGTGAGTTCCTTTCGTTCAAAAAACTCGCATCATTACTGGTCGCAGGCATCTTTTTGCCTTTAGTGTAAGTGATGCTGCGAATAGCACCGCCGATGGGCGATCTATTAATATGAACATCCAGCGGAGAAAGAAAAACGCTGACCAATTTCGAGTTATCGCTTTCCTCTATTCGCGTCACACGTCCATCTGCCGCAGAAACGATCAAGCCGTCGCCCATAGGAATGT
>CAZGSC010000145.1:0-8528 GCA_964528325.1 uncultured Chloracidobacterium sp.
GATGCACAAACGCTCTCGACGTATGCCACTCTAGGATCAAAGGCGAACTCAGAGCGTCGGATAAAGAATTGCGGATGACTGTTTGGCGTGATCTTTGGTGACTGGCGGTTGATGCGATACTTGTACATAGCCTCACCATAGCGCCGAAATCAGTTTTGCGATATACCAACTTTCCCGCTATGACGTGACTTTCTCAATATGACGTAACTTTCTCAAAACGACCTGATTTTCCCGATTTGACGTGGTTTTCCGACCAGAGCACCAAAGGTGCGGAGTAGTCTAGCTTGGGGCAACGCCCCAAGAAATTGTGTACAATCGTCAGAGCCGCAACGCGGCGGAGTTTGTCCAATATGCCACAGTCTCTAGCCCATTTATTCGTGCATATTATTTTTTCAACTAAGCATCGCCAGCCCTTTATTACCGACCGCATCGAACGCGAATTATATGCATACATCGCAAAGATCCTTTATGACGAATGTCATTCGCCAGCGGTTATTATCGGGGGCGACAAAGACCATATTCACATTCTTCTTACATTGTCGCGTATCTGGTCCATTGCAAAAATTGTTGAACTGATCAAGAAGCGCAGTTCAAAATGGATCAAAACAAAAGGAACAGAATTCTCCGCGTTTCAATGGCAGACCGGTTATGGCTGCTTCTCAGTTAGTAAATCCAGCATTCCAACGGTGAAAAAGTACATCGAGAATCAAAAGGAACACCATCGAAAACAAACGTACAAAGATGAATTCATAGAGTTTCTTGATAAACACGGAATAGATTATGACGAGCGGTATGTATGGGATTGATCTAACTACGCCGCGTTGCGGCTTGGGACATTTTTCGTTCTGCACCTGCGGCGATGCCGCAGGCTAAACTACCCTGCACCTTCGGTGCGTATTCATTTCACGCAAATGTCCTTTCGATCGCGTCAGTTTGATTGCGCAAAGTAGCACCGACGGACAAAGCCCAAAAGAAACGTCGTTGATAATACCAAAATTGGTGTATTATCAACCACGTTGGCAACGTCGCACACTTCTGCCCAAATCGAAACGAAATGGCTAAATCGAAACTAGACTGGGATCGTGTCAGAGAGGAAAACTTGACTGCAACACGCGGTACTGAACAATTCTCACCCGATATAACAGTCGATACAATAAGAATCGGAGTAAAGTGCGGAGCATGCGGTGCGAGTGTTCAAGATGTTAAGGCTCATTGGCGAAGTTGTAAAGCGTTCCAAGAAGATCGAAAGGTAAGGGTCGCCGCTAAAGAAGCCAGAAAGCAAGCAAAGAGAGCGAAAAAACTCCGCGCAAAGAAAGCTAAGAAATAACGACCTATCAGTTCCCAAGTTCCATCAACGCCAGTCTTTTGACGACCTTTCTTTTTTCGATATGTTTTTCAACGATCTCGGCGATCGAGCCGCATTTGGTCAGCAGCACCTCGCCTCCGGGTCCACGGCCCGGTTTCTTAATCGTTCAGCTGTATCGAGCTAAGCACATTCCTAAAGGCTGAATTGTAACGATAAGATTCGTTATCGGGCACGACAGTTATGAAATAGAACAGTTCGCCGCTTCTGAGCTGGGTCGTATAGATATCAACCAGTTCGGTTCGTCCCGTTACAGGCGAACGGCCGGAAAGCGGTGTTAGATTTCCCTGACGTTCATCGATATACACCCGCGAATATCCGCCGCGCCGCTGTAAATAAGAGTTGTCTTGCAGGACGCTGTTCACATACTCCTGCGAATCGCGCGCAAGTTCTCGGTATCTGCCGGGGTATGTGCCGATCATTACGCCGCGCGTGATGCCTTGTTGGCCGTACGCGCCTTCCGGCGCAAAAGTCACGGCATTTTGCCCTGCGAGATCGACCCAGTTCGAAGGTACATTGATCTGAAGCCAGTTCAGATTCGTGTAGGAGCGAACGCGAGTTGAAGGAGCCGGGACATTGTTTGAATATTGTCCGGTTGATGTCGGTCCGGAAGTGCCTTGACCCTGAGATTCTTTTTCTATCTGGGCCATCGATCTTGCAGGAGGCATTGCACGGAAACGCTCTTGCGTCCGCGAGAAATCGCGGGTTATCTTGATCGGCGGATTTTGCGAAATTCTCAGGTATTGAGCCTCGCGGTTTATCTTGTCATAGCGATTGCCCGGATCGGGATGGCTGCTCAGCCATTCCGGCCCACCGCCTTTTGACTGCTGCTGTATCGTCTTGAAAACATTTGCGAGATCACGCGGGTCGTAGCCGGCGTCCGCCATGATGCGGGCACCGAGAATATCAGCCTGCGATTCATATTCGCGACTGTATTTGGTCATCCACGCCTGAGCGCCAAGCATTCCGAGTTGTGCTCCTGTTTGGCCGCCAAGTATCGCCCCGCCGAGGATCAAGCCGATCGTTCCCAACGTATTTTTTGCGCTGCCCTGTTTTGTCGCCTGTGCCGTCGCATGGCGAAGAGCGACATGGCTCAATTCGTGAGACATGACCCCAGCAAGTTCGGCTTCGTTCTTCGCCGCTTCTATCATTCCACGGTTGATATACATCGGGCCGCCGGGCAGAGCGAATGCATTAAGGTCGCTGGCATTGACCCATTGGAATCTATAATTGAATTCTGGATGGCGAAACTGTTGGGGTATCGCATCGGCCAAACGCTGTCCGACACGCTGGATGTAGGATTCTGCATCGCGGTCATTGATCAGCGGGAATTTTTGTTCGACCTCTCGCGAAGCCTGATCACCGATCTTAACATCATCCTGAACCTTATATTTGTTCTTAGGTGCCGTTATTTGGGTCTGGGCCACCACGGCTATCGGTAACAGCCACATTGTCGCTGCCAACGCGGCGACCGTAATTTGTCTGCCAAAAAATTTATTCATAGATCCTCCGGTCATGCATCACGATTCTAATGCTCATTGCCGCCGATCACAAAACGGGCGGACGTCGGGATGTAGGATGAAATGTTCGAATGCGCGAGTTTGCCGCAAATAACCGAGCGATTCTGTTCGATGTTAACAAGATGTTACAAATACGCTGCTACTTTCCCCGCCGAGGTCGCCGCAACAGGTATTATTTCAATTAATAATCACGATTCAATAATTGAAACACGGTCACAATAGACAAGAGTGGTTGTATTCGCATATATTTTAGGTTCTCGTTCCACATTTTTAGGTTACCGGAGATCAAATAGAATGGCGTTTAGCTTTTTACCGAAGGAAGATCATTATTTTGCGTTATTTTCGCAGATGACCGTAAAGATACAAGAGGCGGCGGCGCTGCTCGTTGAGCTCTTACAGGGGTCAGATGAGAACTTTGACGCTTTGTCAAAAAAGATCAAGAGCGTTGAACACGAATGCGATGAGATCAACCACAGCGTTACCACCAAGCTCAATAAATCATTTATAACGCCGTTCGACCGTGAGGATATCTACACGCTTTCGGTCGCTCTTGACGATGTTTGCGATTATATTGATGCGGCGGCTCGGGCAGTGGTCATGTACAACATTCATGAGTCGGACCCGTTTGCCGTAGAGCTGGCCGTCGTCCTTCAAAAACAGGCGGCCGAGATACACGGAGCGGTTTCTCACTTAAAAACCGCAAAAGGAATGGAGCAAAACCTGCTCGACATCCAGCGGCTAGAGAATGACGCCGACGAAGTATATTTCCGTGCGATGGCGGCTTTGTTCAAAAACTCGGATGCTGTAAAGATCATTAAGTGGAAAGAGCTGTACGAGATCCTCGAGAACGGCACCGACCGCTGCGAGAGCGTCGGAAATATCATCGAATCAATAGTCCTTAAACACAACTAACGCTTCGCTGCTGCCAATATGGATCAACATACCGTTTCATTTGCTCTGGTAGTCGTGATCATTATCGTCGCGCTCGCGTTCGATTATGTGAACGGGTTTCACGACGCGGCAAATTCGATAGCTACTGTCGTCGCGACACGCGTGCTTTCACCCGGCGTAGCGGTTGCGTGGGCGGCTTTCTTTAATTTCATCGCGTTTTTGGTATTCGGCACCGCCGTTGCCAAGACTATAGGCGGCGACATGGTCAATATCGCCGTGATACCTCCGGGCGATCAGCTCTACGTTCTGCTGGCAGGTGTTTTGGGCGCGACCATTTGGAATCTGATCACCTGGTATCTCGGCCTTCCGACGTCAAGTTCCCATGCACTTGTCGGAGCATACGCCGGTTCGGCACTCGCATCATACGCCTGGCATTTTGGATTTACAGGAGCTGAGACTGTCCTGAAGGCTGAAGGTTGGATCAAGACACTAACGTTTATTGTTCTCTCGCCGCTTATTGGCATGACGATAGGCTTTATTCTGATGATTACTGTCTATTGGATTTTCAACAGGGTCAGGGTAAATAGGGTTGATCGCATTTTTCGAACGGGACAGCTCTTTTCGGCGGCCGCGTATTCCCTTGGGCATGGCGGCAACGACGCCCAGAAAACCATGGGGATCATTACTATCGTTCTTGTAGCGGGCGGATTTTTGCAAATGACTCCGGCCGGTAAACTGCCGGAAATTCCTCTCTGGGTCGTACTCGCAGCTCATTTGGCTATCGGATTAGGCACACTTTCAGGAGGCTGGCGAATAGTTAAAACGATGGGAACCAAGATAGTGAAGCTCCAGCCAGTTGGCGGATTTTGTGCTGAGACGGCCGGAGCATTGACCCTGTTCGGCGCAACATCTTTTGGCATTCCTGTTTCGACGACGCATACGATCACCGGTTCGATCGTCGGTGTCGGCTCGGCCAAACGCTTTTCCGCTGTGAAATGGGGCGTCGCAGGCCGTATCGTCTGGGCTTGGGTTCTGACGATCCCAATGGCGGCGGTGATCGCCGCGTTGTCATACGGCGTTGTATTAGTGATCGAAAAGATCGTAGGTGTTGCCGTATAACAAACTCGTCATCGTTCGACTGATCAGATTCCGGACGGTATGTTACGGGATGACGATGTTCAATGTGGAGACGTTGTCATTGATAAATACTGATTGCTCTGATAGCGGAAAGCTCTTGTGCCGAACCGCCAATGTAAATGTTCTTCCCGTCAGTTGATACGTTTCGACTTGTGTGAAATGAAAATAGCCCAGTTGATTTGTTCTGGCGAAATAACTTGCGCCCGTTTGATTGTCTGTGAGCGTGAGTTCAGCCGGAGACTTGAGCAGGCCCGAACTCCGCGAGATCTTACCGGCTACGTTTACCTCGATCACTAAATTAAAATTTACCGCATTATCGGTGCCGGTTGACGGCGAGTTTGGATTTCCCGCCGCATCGAAGGCTCCACCCTCCAAAAAGCTGACCAGAACCACGCCGGTTGACGTTACGTTGCTGACTTCGATCGAATAGACGTTGGCAGCGATGTTGGACACGACAACATTTGCCATACTGGTATTCGCCGTCGAACCGGCAAGTGAAACCAAGCCTGGATCAAAATCATAGATCGGTCCTTCGAATTCCATCAGAAATGCTATCGGTTGACTGTCGGTAGGGTCTGCCTGAGTCGCAGCTTGATTAACGGTTACCGCCGGCGGCGTGATATCGATCACAACGGAAAGTGCCCGGCTCGGCTCGCTCATCGCACCCGCCACGATCGTGCGGCTTGAATAAAGGAACGTGCCATTCGCTCCGGGTGCGTCCGTAAGTGTGACCGATCCACCATTCGCAGAATATAAGCTCGCAACCGGAACACCATCCCGTAATAGTTCAACTACCGCCCCGCTTGAGACACCGGAGACCGAGAAGGCAGGGGCAAGCGAGTTAGTCAGATCATCCGTATTGCTGATCCCATGATCGCTGCCAGCCAAAAGATCAGGAACGCCGACTGACGGAGGCGTGTTGGCTGATGAACCGACCTCGATCGAACCGATATCAACAATTCCGCCGAGAGGACTTAGTCTCTTAAATCCTCGTTGATCAGTGATCAAGGCGCTGCTCTGACATCCCTGCAAAACACAATTGTTGCCATTGTCAACGGCCGGACTGCCCGCAAGCGGTAAATAAGTCTGTGTAAATCCACCATTGTTCGCGAGCGAACCAAGAAGAGGATCAATAGGAACTGCGGTTGTTCCAACGCGGTCGTGGTTGACGCCGTTCGCAAGTCCAAAACAACCTGATCCGTTGCCAACCAGATTGTATCCGAGGCTGGTAACTATCTCGGCAATGTCCGGGCCGCTAGGCGCGCTGTTGTTTGCGACAATTGAGTTTCGAAGTCTGAAGGCTGAGTAACCATAAATGCCGCCCCCTACTACTCCGATGGCGGCGTTATTGACAATGGTAGAGTTGGTAATTGTCAGACAGCTAGTGCATGTATTCTTAATTCCGCCGCCGCCGCAGATTATATCTCCATTGGTCGAGTTGACGGAATTGCTGCTTATGGTCACATTGTTCAATTCCAAATTTCCGTCGTTTCCGATGCCGCCGCCGGATGCGAAACCTGAATGGCTCGGGATGCCGCTTGTTCCCGCAACGGCCTGATTGTTGTAGATCAGTGTATTGGATATCTTTGTATTGGCTGCTGTGCCAAGATATATTCCTCCTCCCGAACCGACGCCGCCATAAAAAGATCCGCTTGAGTTGCCGCCAATTGCAGAATTATCGGCAATAAGGGAATCAACGATCGTGAAACTGCCGCTATAGTGAATGATACCGCCGCCAACGCCGCCGCCTGCGTTGTCTGTTCCGTCGGCGCCGTGTGCTATGTTGTTGGCAATAGTGGAATTGGCGATGACAACGGTCCCGTAACTATAAATTCCGCCGCCGTAACTGCCGTCGCTTGTGCCGCCAATTGCCTGATTTCCACTGATGGTGCTTTTGATAACATGCAGAATGCCTTGTTTGTTATAGATTCCGCCGGCAAGTCTTGCCCTACAATTTGTCACTTGACACTGGGATAGATAAAGTTGGCCGCCGTCATTGTAGATCCCACCTGCATAATTAAAGCCCGCAATTCTGCCATCTGTAATATTCAGATTGCTAAGACTGACAACCGCTGTCGAGGTGAGAAAAAAAATGCGGCTGTTTGTGTTGCCGCTGATAGATACCAAGCCTCCCGTTGGACCCAGAATTTTAACGGGTTGAGAGATCACGATCTCACCGGTGGTAAGAGTGATGGTTCGCGGCGTATTAAATAATAGAGGATCGAAGACAATATCGTCGGCCTCGGATGTCGAGTTTGCCGAATTTATAGCTTCGCGCAAGCTTCCGGAACCAGCATCATTTATGTTTTTAACAACAAAAGTTGATGGAAAGATATTGCCCGCAAAGCAAAATAAACTTGCAAGCATTAGAAACCAATGAATGCGTGAGAAACTCATGATTGGTAACAAAAGGTAACGACTGACCGATTATAAGCACATTTTTTTCTAATGTTGCAAGTATTTTGACGGTCAATTCCATTCTTGCCTTGTCGCATTCAAAGTGACATCATTTTTCTGAAGGTAAAAACGATGTCAACTGTTCTGGAAAAACCTCAGACTCTCGAAGATTTTTTGGTAATGCACGATGAGGAGATCGCCGAGCGCATCGAATTAGCTCGTCGGGAACTCGGGCCGCGCGTGGTCATTCTTGGGCATCATTATCAACGCGATGACGTCATTCGTCACGCAGATCTTACGGGCGACAGTTACCAGCTTTCGGTGATGGCTTCGCGGACGGATGCGGAATTTATAGTCTTCTGCGGCGTGCATTTTATGGCCGAATCGGCAGACATTCTCGGCAAGCCTTCGCAGCGTGTCATCTTGCCGGATCTCGGTGCAGGTTGCTCGATGGCAGATATGGCGACGATCGACCAGGTCGAGGACGCCTGGGAACAGCTTCGCGAGATCGGTGTTTTGGAGAATAAGATTGCTCCGATCACGTATATGAATTCATCGGCTGCCATCAAAGCCTTTTGCGGCCGCAACGAAGGCGTCGTCTGTACTTCGTCGAACGCAGTGCCGCTGTTTGATATCTATCTCAAAGAATTCGACAAGATGTTCTTCTTTCCCGACCAGCATTTAGGAAGAAACACGGGTGCGAAATTCGGAATTCCGCTCGATAAGATGGCTCTCTGGAATCCGCATGAGGAACTCGGCGGCAATACAGAAGAAGAACTTCGTGAAGCCAAGCTCATTCTATGGCGCGGCCACTGTTCGGTGCATGGCCGCTTCAAGCCGTGGCACGTCGAAAAAATCAAAGAACAAATCCCCGGCGTGCAGGTTCTTGTCCATCCGGAATGCACGCGTGAGGTTGTCGAAATGAGCGATCTCAACGGCTCGACCTCTTACATCATCAAAACCGTCGAAAACTCTCCGAGTGGTTCAAAATGGGCGATCGGAACCGAGGTCAATCTCGTCAAGCGTCTCCAAGATCGCTTTTCCGACAAAGAAATTCATCTGCTCGCTCCTGATCTGTGCATGTGCGCGACAATGTACCGCATCGCCCCGCAAAACCTTGCCTGGGCGATGGAAAATCTCATGGACGGCAATGTCGTCAATGAGATCGTCGTAGATGATGAGACAAAGCACTTCGCCGGCATCGCTCTTCAGCGAATGAT
>CAZGSC010000146.1:0-8402 GCA_964528325.1 uncultured Chloracidobacterium sp.
CGGTCAGGAACGGCACCATCAAAAGCGATGAATTTGCGAAGGTTGTCAGCCGTCCCATCGAGGTTCTCAGCAATCCAGTGCAGCATGCCAAGGTAATAAAGATCGTCGCCCTTTAGATCTTTTTGCAACGCTGCTGTCGCGGCATATTTTGCTGCGAGCTGCCGTTGTTCGAGCTGCGCTTGTTTTAGTAGCCGTTCGCTAAAGGCCACTTTCTTAGCATCATATTCGGTGGCTTTTGACCGGAGATAACCGTTTGCTTCGTCAAACATTTGCTTGACGGTTAATTTCGTACCGGACGCAGAAGTGACGGTTTGATCCTGAGCGTTTGTTGCCGTACGTCCCGATTGGGCCATCACTACGACGGATGTGGATAGGATCAGGAACAATGAAATAGCGCGCATATTTACGAACTTCTGCTGATACTGCGAGGATGAAAGCGGTCCGCTCCAAATATCGCAAAATAGTCTGAATCTGTGCCGTTGACCAATTTTTCCGCCGCTAGTTTTGCTGTCATAGGAGCGAGCAAAATTCCGTTGCGATAGTGCGCCGTTGCAACAAAAAGTCCGTCGATACCACAAACGGAGCCAAGTACGGGCAAGCCATCGGCACCGTAAGGACGCAGGCCTGCCCATCGGTCAGTAATTTCCAGATCGGCCATGCCCGGTACGATCTTACAGGTCATTTTTTTTAGCGATGAAGTAGCCGCGTCTGTCACCAAACTATCAAAACCTACTTTTTCCGACGTGGAACCAGCAAGGAGTCGCCCATCCATTCTTGGCACCAAATATCCAAATGAACTACATATGACATGTCGTACGGGCCTTGGTTCGGGTCTAAATGCGACGATCTGTCCACGCACCGGTTCGATCTTGATCGGCATTTCAGCATCGCCCACTTGGATGAGCGATGTCCAAGCTCCAGTTGCAACAACAGTTAGGTCAGCGGTCATGCGGCCTCCAGCAGTATTTGCACCAACCACGCTGCCATGTTCAACGATGAGTCTTTCTACCTTCGTGTTTTCGCGAATATCAACGCCGTTCATCTCCGCGTATCGTTTAAGTGCTGAAGTCAATTTTCGATTCTCGACCTGCCAGTCGTTTTGGAAGAACAGGGCCTTGCGAGCATCCTGCGATATGAAAGGTTCGCGGTACCGAATTTCGTCCTCGGACAAAATCTCAACTTCGAGGCCGGCGCTTTTCTGCCATTCAAACCGCTTATGCATCTCGGATGTATCATTGTCGTTAAATGACAGATACAGTGTTCCAGTTCTATCAAGCTCTGTATCGATGCCGGTCTCAGTCAATAATTCGTCGGTAAATGCCGGATAAAGATCACGGGAAGCACAGCATAGATCAAAGAATGCTCCCGGTTCATTTGCCTCGACCTGCGGGCTCAGCATTCCTGCCGCGGCCCACGACGCCTCCTTTCCGCACGAGCCTTTTTCAAGCAAAGCTATTCGCCTGACACCTTGTTTGTGCAGTTCCTTGGCAATGCTTAACCCGATAACGCCACCGCCGATTATTAATACTTCTGGATGCATCTCAAAAAGCCAATTTGTCCTTTATTCGCAGGCCGTTGTAAATTTAATTATAGGATATTAGTTATGAAACATACCATTACACTTATTCCCGGCGACGGCATCGGCCCTGAGATCGTGGCGGCAACCGTTCGCGTTATTGAGGCGACAGGCGTCGATATTGAATGGGAAACTCAGATACTTGGCTCTCAAGCTCTTGAGAAATACGGCAACACGCTTCCGGATGCTTCCATAGAAGCAATGCGGCGAAACAAGATTTCGCTGAAAGGGCCGATCATGACCCCGGTCGGCAAAGGTTTTACTTCCGTGAATGTGGGCTTGCGAAGAGCTCTCGACCTGTATGCAAATGTCCGTCCGATCAAGGCGTTGCCAAATGTTAAATGCCGCTATCCCGAACTCGACTTGATCATTGTCCGAGAAAACACCGAGGGGCTGTACTCGGGCCTTGAACATACTGTCGTTCCCGGCGTGGTCGAGAGCCTCAAGGTCATTACCGAAAAAGCCTCGACGCGTATTGCCAAATATGCCTTTGAATATGCCCGCGACAACGGCCGTAAAAAAGTGACCGCTGTCCACAAGGCAAACATAATGAAGCTCTCGGACGGCCTTTTCCTCGAGTGCTTTTACAATGTAGCGAAGGATTTTTCCGACATCGAAGCTGACGACAAGATCATCGATAATTGCTGTATGCAGCTAGTAATGCGGCCTGAGCAATTTGACGTGCTGGTAATGGAAAATCTATATGGCGATATTGTGTCCGACCTGTGTGCCGGACTTATCGGAGGACTTGGGCTGGCTCCGGGTGCAAATATCGGCGAGCTCGGCGCGGTCTTCGAAGCCGTGCACGGCTCGGCTCCTGATATTGCCGGCCAGGGCATTGCCAATCCGACCGCACTTATGCTGTCTGGGATACAAATGCTGCGTTATATCGGCGAAAGAGACGCTGCAGAGCGTCTTGAAGCAGCGTTATTCGGAGTTTTTGCGGAAGGCACGTCTATTACAAAAGACCTTGGCGGCAGTGCAAAAACCAACGAATTTGCCAGAGCGATCGAAGAAAAAATAAAGGCCGGGGCATCCGCCGCGGCCTAAAGCAAAGGTAAGGTTGTGCTATTCCAACCTTTTACCAAACCTTCACGCGTGCTTCCGGGGCGAGATAAAGTTTTCGTCCCGGCTGCACGTCAAACGCTTTATACCACGAATCCATATTGCGAACCGTATCAGCACGGTATTCGTACGGTGCGTGTCCGTCGGTCATTACAATGGACTTCAAAAGCTCCGGCCTCAGCTTGCCGCGGTGGGCCTGTCCGTAGGCAATGAAAAAACGCTGATCGCCGGTTAGCCCATTGATAGTCGGTGCCTCTTTCCCTCCGTATGCCGCTCGGTAGCCGTCGTAAGCCGCTGAAAGACCTGCAAGATCGGCGATATTTTCATCGAGGGTCAGCTTTCCGTTGACATGCAGACCAGGAAGCGGTTCGTAGGTGTCAAACTGCTCGGCCAGCATCCTAGCTGCGTTCTGAAAATGTTCAAGATCCTGTGGCGTCCACCAATTTTGATATTTTCCTTCGGCATCAAACAATGATCCCGTCGCGTCGAAACTGTGGCTTATCTCGTGGCCGATGACAGAACCGATGCTGCCGTAATTGACGACCGGATCGGCATTCATATCAAAGAATGGCGGGTTAAGGATGGCTGCGGGAAAACTCAGCGCATTTTGGAGCGGGTAGTTGACCGCGTTAACCACTTGTGCTGCCATCCACCATTCGCCTTTATCTACTGGTTTGCCAAGCTTGGATAACTGGTATTTATAATTGAACAGCCCGACACGCTGAGCATTGCCCAGAGCGTCATCAGGCATGATCTTCAATCCGTTGTAACTGCGCCATTTATCCGGATAACCAACGCCAACGTAAATTGTGTCGACTTTGGCCTTTGCCTTCGCTCGTGTTTCGGCCGACATCCAATCGAGTTTGTCGATCCTCTCGCGAAACGCGGCGATGATGTTTTTAACAAGAGTTTGGATCTCAGTTTTTGCACGTGGCGGAAAGTACTTTTCCGTATACATTTTACCAACCACGTCTGTCAGGGCATTGCTCGTAGAACCTATTGCCCGTAGATTGCGCGGCCTCTGCTGTCGCAATCCTGAAAGCTGCTTGCCATTGAAGTTAAAACTCTCTTCAGCAAACGCTTTCGGCAGTAATCCGGAGGAACGCTCGATCGCACGAAACGTAAGATACTCCTTCCAAAGGTCAAGATCCTGGCTCGTCACGAGGCTTGAAATACCTTTAATAGCACTGGGATGCCAGATCATTACCATCCGTTGAGATGCCAGGCCGGCCGATTTGAAATATGCCTTCCAATCCATTCCCGGTGCAGTTTTGGCAAAATCTGACATCTTCCACGGATTATTGGCCTTAGCTACATTACCTGAGTCCTCACGTGTGGCATGTGTCTGTGCGATCTTGTATTCAAGATCGTAAATACGCGACGCTTTTGCTTCCGGCTCAGAAAAATTTGCAAGCCGGAGAACATTGGCAATGTGCGTTCGATATTTTTCCTGTGTATCTTTGCTTTCGTCATCGGTACCCAGATAAACGTCGCGATCCGGTAAACCAAGTCCTCCCTGGAGCAGATATGGAACATTGATCTTTGGATTATTAAAATCGGCTGAAACCCAAAGGCCAAATACTCGATCCGTATAGTAATTAGTCGCATTCAGCGGGTCTACATCGGCCCGAAGCTGTGAACCCAGAAAGCCGGATAGTTGTACCTTATTCTTGATAGAAGCAATTGCGGATAGATCTTGTTTGATCGGGTCGAGACCGCGGGATTCTATTGCCGCCTCGTCCATAAAAGCCGTGTAATAATCACCGACCATTTTCGCTTCGGGCGTATTTGATTTGCCGGCTTCGGTTATCAACGCGGCATTTCTCTTGTTCACTTCGTTTGCAATGCCCTGGAAAATGCCAAGCGAACTGCGGTCAGCCGGAATTTCCGTGGACTTGTACCAGCCGCCGTTAGTGAAGCCAAAAAAATCGTCACCGGGAGCGACCGACCTGTCCATTCCGGCGATGTCTATACCTATCGACTGCGCCCGAACAGGAACTGCCCAGGTAATAAAACTGGCCAGTAATAGCAGGACAACTATCTTTTGCTTGTGAATACTATGCATAATATCTCCTGAAGTAGATTTGTACTGCATTATACGGGAAAAAGGAATTTCGGTTTCGTTATAAGCACGCACTATCGGCGTTTGGTTGATTTTTTTTGCAACTCCCGTATCGTGGTCTCGTTCTAATACTGTGGCCGGCACTTGCGTGCCCCAAAGAGGTTATTATGAAAATTGGGATACTTACATTGATTGCGATCTTTGTGTTGGGGTCAATAGCTATGGCACAAAAGACAGAAACCGTTGTCGTGAAGCGCGGCCATCAAAAATCTGCCGCAAAGGGTGAAGTCATCCTTAAATTTGTGTCCGTAATTGAAGATTCACGCTGTCCTACAGATGTAGATTGTATTTGGGCCGGCAATGCCAAGCTAGAGGTTCTGATCACCGATAAACACGGCGGTTCAAAAAGAATAGTGGTCAATACTACAACTGGTCCAACAGGCGATCAATATAACGGCTGGGCCATTTACTTAACTTCACTTACGCCTTCCCCAAAGGGCGATAAGAAGATAAACCAGCGCAACTATGTCGCGACGTTTAACGTCACGCGATTATTCAGGTAACTCATCCGATAGCCAAAGCCTTGACGAATCTCGAAATCCGTTACATAGTAAGATTGCTATAAACAATTAAGAGGAGATAAAACTATGAAACGGATCTTTTTCGTCGCAGTATTCCTGTTGACCGTCAGCGCCTTTGCTTTTGGCCAAAAGGACGCTAAGGCCATCGAAGCTAAGCTCATTCAAATGGATCGTGACTGGACCGCAGCCGAATTGAAAGGCGATATGAAGACTATAAGCACATTTGTCGCCGATGATTTTTGGGGCACGCTCCCGGATGGAACAATGCAGAACAAGACCCAGTATCTTGCAGCTATCAAGGCGACAAAAGATACTGATGTTGCGGATGAATATTCGGTCAGATTTTTCGGAGATGTTGCGGTCATGACGCATCGCGGTACTGTTAAGGGAGAGAATCCTGTTCAGTATCGGAGCACGCACGTTTGGGTAAACCGCGGAGGTAAATGGCAGATCGTCGCTCATCACAGCAGCGAAATTGCCGCTGCCGCTGCCAAGCCCGCGACTCAAGAAACTGCAGCACCTACAGAGAAAAAGAGACCGAAAATTGCACCTTTAAGTTCAGCACCCGCAAAGGAGTAATAGGTCGGTAATGACCCTTAATAAAAAAGAGCGGCATCGCCGCTCTTTTTTTTCACTATCCGCTGACTCTTGTCAGATACATCATCACGATCAGCAAAATAAAGTAAGGTACCAGAACGGCGGCTCCGGCATAGTCCTTGGCAATACGCTGGCCAAAGAAAAGTGCGGTGATCGACGCTGCGCCCAATACCGATGCATAGAAGATCAAAAGTGTAGAGCCTGCAATAAAAAAATAGACGATCCCGGCTAACGACATAAGACCGGTAGCGAGTTCCATCAAAGTGATAGTTCCAAGCATCATCGGCACCATTCCTCCAAGAAACGTCTTGGAAAAATGACCCGTCAGCCATTCGAGGTTGCCCTTCCAGTCAAACACTTTATCCAACCCTGATTGAATAAAAAGTATGCTCACCAGCAGTGCACTGAAAAGTGCGGGAAGACTTGTAATTATATAGTTTGACTGCATTCGGTCGTCTATGATGCCCTTACCTGCGGGCGGGCTTTTGCATTATCGCTTCTATCTCATCAGCGTCTTTGGGGACTTTGGCAGTGAGATTGAGATTGCCCTCTTTAGTCACTAAAACATCGTCTTCGATCCGGATACCAATGCCGCGATATTTCGCGGGAGCAGATCTATCATCCGGAGGAATATATAAGCCGGGCTCGACCGTGAGCACCATTCCTGGAGCAAATGGCCGCGAATTCTTTGCGGTTTGGTCAGTGAAATATCTTCCTGCGTCGTGAACGTCAAGGCCGAGGTAATGTCCGACGCCGTGCATGTAATACTTCATATACGCCTTCTTTTTGATGAGATCTTTTGATTTACCTTTCAACAGGCCGAGTTTTTTCATTCCTTCGGTCAAAAGTTCGATCGAAAGCTCCTGACGCTTCACCACGGTGTTGCCTGTTTTAGTAGCCTCGATACACTGGAGTTGGACGTCGAGCACAACGTCATAGATCTCGCGTTGAGCCTTGGTAAATTTGCCGTTAACCGGAAAAGTTCGCGTGATGTCGGCAGCGTAGCCTTGATATTCCGCACCTGCGTCGATCAGGAGCAGATCACCATCCTTTAACGGACGATTGTTCTCAACATAGTGAAGTATCGTCGCGTTTTCGCCGCTGCCAATGATCGAATTGTATGCAACTCCGCTTGCTCCGTGATCGCGCATATACGCTTCGATCAGCGATTCGATCTGAAACTCGTTCATTCCCGGCCGCGCCTTCTTCATCGCGAGAATGTGTGCCTCGGCGGAGATGGTCGCTGCCTTTTGCATCAATTCGACCTCGTTAGGCATTTTGTGCAGCCGCATTTCGTGGATCAATATTGTCGGATCGATGATCGTGTGCGGCGGATACGGCGATTTCAAACGGCGCTGACGTTGGTTGGAGAGATACTTAAGAATTTGCAGATCAAGCTTTTCGTCAACACCGAAGCGGTAATAAAGATTGTCATGACCATCGAGCAATTTACCGAGTTCTGCTTCAAATTTATCGATGGGAAAAGCTCTGTCGGCTTTGTAATTCTTAACTGCGCCGTCAACGCCCTCGCGGCGCCCGAACCACGTTTCCATCTCTAGATCACGTGGCCGGACGAACAGCGTATATGGTTTTTTCGAACGCGGATCAATGACCGCTACTGCATCTGGTTCGGGAAAGCCGGTCAAGTACAAAAAATCTGAGTCCTGACGGAATTTATATTCGGTATCATAGCTGCGCGTCGCTTCGTGGGCCGCCGGAATGATGGCGATCGAATTGTCATCCATCGCCGCGATAAATCGTTTTAGTTGTCCTCGCATATGACAAAAGTGTAACCCAAAGACAATAAGGCGCAAAGAGAACACCGATACGTTTTGTCTAATCAGCGTAACTTTAAGTTCTCTGAAAAATAAAAAGGGCGGAAACTTGTCCGCCCTTCAGGTTTCGATCTTAAGCCTCCAATTACGGCTCGGCGATCACATCAGCATTTACTGCCTGATTTGTAACGCTGATCGTCAAAGGAATAAATGAAAAGTATCGCGAACGGACACTTATCGTATAGGTTTGCCCAACCTGAAGGCTGCCAAACCGGAAGAGGCCAAACCCGTTTGAAACTACAGAACGTGATTGTCCCAATGTGTCCGTCAACGTAACGCGAGCGTTTGGCACGCCTTGCCCCATCGAGCTGTTCAGTCTACCAGCTATCTCGGCCTGATTTGGTGCCGCAGCGGAAAGTTCCACTTGCCCATCTGCCGCGGTTGTTCCCGGGTCTCCCTCATTGAACATAAAGCGATCCCATGTAAGCGTTGATACCGAACCAGGTGCACCGACGGCGGTGAACTTGAGGTTCAGAAGCAGGCCGCTTCCGTTGATCGGTGCAGCGCCGTAGACCGCGACTTTCAGAAGTCCGGGTTGAGATGCGTTGGCGACAACCGAAAGCCTATGGCTAACACTTCCTGTCAGATCTACGGGCTCGGCCTGAGGCTGGATCACCGCAGGATCGTATCTAAGGTCAAACTCATAGGAAATGATGCCTTTATTAGCCGCTCCCTGAATGCTGACA
>CAZGSC010000147.1:0-8361 GCA_964528325.1 uncultured Chloracidobacterium sp.
TGTCCATTAGGTAATAGGTCGAGGCCGAGTAAAAATCGACATTTGGGAACATTCCCTTCTTTTCGTGCATTAACTGCTCTATGCGGCGCGACATCTCGAACCATTTTGTAACACCCTTCTTTTCGGCCATGTGCTGCGAATATTTGCGGAGCCACGTAGCTCGCGGGTCCTCGGTTTTGTAAACCGCATGGCCGATACCCATGATCTTGCGTTTTTCTTCGAGAGCTTTTTCGACCCAGGCATCGATCTTGTCTGGTTCGCCGATCTCGATGAGCATTTTCATCACGTTGGTGTTCGCACCACCGTGCAGCGGCCCTGCAAGTGCCGCGATGCCGGCCGTTACGCAGCCGTACATATCAGCCAGCGTTCCCGCAACAACACGCGTCGTGAATGTCGAAGCATTTAATTCGTGATCGGCATGCAAGATCAGGCACACATCGAATATATGAGATTCGTCGGCATCTGCCCGCTCGCCGCGAAGCATATAAAGAAAATTTTCAGCAATATTCAGCGTATGATCGGGCGGCACAACTTCTTTGCCGTTACGAATGCGGTCCCAAGCCGCAGATAAAGTGCCGATCTGGCCGGTCAGCTTGATCGCGGCTTTGGTTGCATGTTCGCGGTCCGTTCCGTGGCCGGCCTTATCGTAAAAATCAAGCGAAGAAACAGCTGTCCGCAGCACGTCCATAGGCTCGGCGTCCTTTGGGAACTGCTTCATTAACGCGATGACCTCGGCCGGAACTTCATAATTCGCCCGGACCTCAGCATTCAGCTCGGCAAGCTCGTCAGCCTTTGGCAGGCGCCCGTGCCAGAGCAAATACACGACTTCCTCAAAGGTCGAATGCTCGGCCAGATCATGAATGTTATAGCCCTGATAAATTAAAATTCCTTCGTCGCCGTTAACGTCGCCGATCGAACTCTGTGCGGCCACGACCCCGCGAAGCCCCGCTGCCGCTGCTCCTGCCGATGTTGATTCCGTTCCTGTACTCATTTTAGTGATCTCTCTTAAATAAATAGTTATCGAAGTAATCTTTCATTTTATAAGACGCACGGTCATAGCACAAGTATGCCCGTTCCCTGAGCTCGTACATAAGCAAGGGTGGAAACTATGTATTTAATGTAAGTCCTTTTACGTCCGGGCTTTTGCAAAAAGATCAGCCCGGTCAACTTAATGACCGGGCCGAATGTTCAACTGCGGTTTGATCGCAGTCCTAAGCTACGGGCAGTTAGCTCCTTTCAGCACGAGGCTTGCCGCAGTTACTGTACCTGTATCAGCCGCAGCTCCGTCGCGGATCGAAAGCGTCCACGTGCCGTTGATCTGGGCACTTGTCAGCCCGGCAAACGCCGCGGTCAGATTAGTAACAGGTGCCGGATTGGTCTGCCCCGTGCCGCCGGCCGCCGTCGTTCGATAGTTGCCCGCACCGATGTTGGCGTTCGCTCCTAAACCGGCTGCGATCGTCCATATATTCGTTCCAGTCGCCGCATCAGTAAAGTTATAAGCTCCGCTGAAATTCGAACTATCTCCATAACTGCCGGCAGTTGTAACGCCAATACGGCTTGCAGTCACAAAGCTGACCAAACCGCTTGGAGACCTTAGTATCATGTCCACATCGCCAATATAGCTATGAGTTAACGTCACACTCGTCGCGACCGACGTGAGCGGTCCGGTTATTCCGGAAACAACGAAACTTATCACGCGTGCTGCGCCATAGCTTGGCGGCGTGCCCGATCCACCGTCCGGAATAGCACCGGTTCCGGTTCCGGTGATCGTGACAGGAACCGAAGGAGTGCAAGCAACCGTCGGGGTTGCTGTCGGTGTATTTGTTGCCGTAGATGTCGCTGTTGACATGACCGTTGCCGTTGCCGTTGGCGTATTCGTCGGCGTAAAGGTAGCCGTAGCAGTTGCAGTCGGAGTGAACGTCGCCGTATTGGTCGGCGTTGGAGTATCTGTCGCCGTATTGGTCGCCGTTGGTGTATCCGTCGGTGTGGCTGTATTCGTTGCCGTTCCGGTTGCGGTCGCCGTATTTGTCGGTGTCGATGTGGCCGTTTCGGTCGGTGTTGAAGTATTTGTTGCCGTTCCCGTCGGAGTAAATGTCGACGTTGCAGTTGCAGTCGGAGTGAATGTCGCCGTGTTCGTCGGCGTCGGAGTGTTCGTCGCCGTGTTGGTAGGCGTACTCGTTGCCGTGTTCGTAGGTGTATTTGTCGGCGTTGATGTCGGCGTATTTGTAGGAGTTGCGACAGCACCGGTTACCGTAAAGTTTGTGTTTGAGATGTCAAAAAAGATGTTGCCAACCGCTTCTACTTTTATTCTAGCCGTCGAAGTGGTTCCGACAGGTATCGTTACGGCTTGTGATCCATCGTTAGGAGTGGTCGCAGCTAAAACGATCGGAAACGTCTGTCCGCCGTCGGTTGACATCGATATTTTGACGTTAGCACAGCTGACCGGAGCAGCAGTCGTGTTCGCGACGTTCCATGTGACCGTTTGCGACGAACCGCCAGCCCACGAAACATTCGTATTAGGCGATGTCACCGTGAAAGGGCCTGAGGTGTTGCTGACAGTAACGATCATATCGTCGAATTGTGTCTGACCGATCGTCGAGCCAGGAACATACGGGCGATTATCTCTGACGGTCAGTCTGAAGTTCAGAGTTCTTGAGACCGAGCTCAGTGCTTCAACATTACAGATCGCATCTCCGCCCAATGTAGGCGTAACGTTCAAGCCTGAAAGGATCGTGGACAGTCTTGGGAAAAGCCTTGTCGGTGAGGATGTCGAGCCGAATGAGATCCAGTTCGGTCCGCTGGCTTTTGTCGGCGATGCGACGCTGCTGTTTCCAGACACAGTCGAATTGTCATTCTGTTCCCAGTTATAGGTAAGGGCGTCACCTTCAGGGTCGGTTGCCGAGCCGGTAAGAGCAAAAGCCGTTGAGATGGGAATAGTGAAATCACTGCCCGCCGAAACGGTCGGCGGATTATTTGCCGTCATTGTTGTCGTAACGGGACACGTTTTTGTAGCTAGATTTGCCTGTATCTGTGCGATCGAAGCCTCATGGTATATATCGATCGAGTGCGGAGCCACGTCCTGCGACGTGATGCCGGCATAGCCCATGATCGTAATGCCCGACCCTACTTCTTTATTGACGCCAGTACCTTCCAGTGACATTGAAAAAGTATGATTCGCACCCAATTGGTGTCCAACTTCATGGACTACATAATCAATATCGAAATTATCACCCTGCGGAATACCGTCGGCGGGCGACGTGATGCCGGAACCTTTGGCAAGCGAACTCGACGTAGCCGGATTGGTACATACGCAACCGATGCAGCCCGCGTTGCCGCCGCCGCCCGATGCTCCGAACATATGGCCGATGTCGTAATTCGCACTGCCGATGACCGAAGTTAGAGTTTGCTGCAATTGCAGGTTCCAACTCGACAATGTCGTATAAGGATCGGTCGAAGGTGTGTAATAAATAACCGAGGTCGTATTTGAAATTAGATTGAGATGCAGCCCAAGGTCTTTTTCATAAACTCCGTTGGAACGCGTGATAGTCGCATTGAATGCAGCCAAAACCAACCCTACTTGAGAAGCGCTTGTTGCCCCAAAAAAGTTCGAATACTCCCCGTTGCACGATTGAGCAAGGCGCATCGTCTTTATTTGTCCGGCCGAGCTTTCCGGCAACTGCATGTTTTGAACCTGCATATCCAGACCAGCTGCAAGATCTCTGTCTTGTGTCGAACACGTCCACGGCAATTCACCTCTCTCTCGATGAGAGCGAAATACCGCATAAACTGTATGATCTGCAGAGTAAGGTTCGATAAATTCGTTTTCATTACCGGTGCGGAAAACCATCGTCTGAATTCCCTGCGGCGAAAGGCTCAATTTCAAAGTCGCATACTCATCAGTAAGGCCGCGGCCTGAATAGGCACGGATCTCAGGAAATCTGGCTTGCAGATCGGGTTCAAAATTCGAGGCTTCGTAAACTTCGAACCATTCGACCTGGCCATCGGCGTTTGGCAGTGAAATGATCGTTGAATTCCGGACAGCTTCATTGCCGGCAACAGACATCAATTGCTGTCTTAACGGTTCAATATTCAAACTAAATAACTTGAACTCCTTAGGAAACGACTGCCTTGCCACACCTTTGTCCTTGACAAAATTATCCTGATTTTCATAGTTGGCGGACCAAACGATCTGCTGGGCAGACGCATTAACATAAGCGCCCCCGACCATTATTATCGCCAACAAAAGCTTGCAAGCTGTTTTCGCATTCATAAACGATTATTCTCCTAAAATCTGCCAATTTCGGGCGGCATATATGCACCGATCTTGAGCCAAATGTTGAACCTGTTCGATCAAACTCTGAACAGACAAATTGTAAAGGGTAAAAACTCTCCCGCGAATAATATCACCAACCGGTCCAAAATACTATCTTTAAAAGGACAGATCGTTCGATTTTTTCTCGGATTCTTACATCGCCTACGGAACGGAAAAACATGCTGCAATTATCCAAAAAGAAAGGGCCGTCCGAAGACAGCCCTAAACATTATGTCTTACCTACTAAAACAAGGAGATCAGGGACACGATGCACCCTTAAGGACAAGGTTCGCGGCTGAAACCGTTCCCGTATCGTATGCAGCTCCGTCGCGAATCGTAAGGGTCCACGTCCCATTTATTTGAGCAGTCGTCAGGCCCGCAAAGGCCGCGGTTAAATTGGTGAACGGCGCAGGATTTGACTGTCCGGGCACGCCGGCGGCGGTAGTTCGATAATTGTTCGGAGTGATCGTGCCAAAAGTACCAAGGCTGCCTGCGACTGTCCAAATATTTGTTCCGGCTGCCGTATCGGTAAAATTATATATCCCGCAATAGTCGGAGCTGTCCCCATAGGAGCCAACGGTTGTTACACCGATACGGCTAACGAGCACAAAACTCTTTACTCCGCCGGGCGAGGTCAAGATCATATCCACATCACCCGCAAATGTATGGGTTAAGTTGAGGTTAGCGGAGACCGCACTTACAGGGCCTCTCATTCCCGAAACTGCAAAGCTGATCACGCGCGGCGATCCATATTGCGGCGGCGTACCAGTTAAACCGTCCGGAATTGCTCCCAAACCGGTTCCGACGAATGTCTTTGCGACCGCCGGCGTGCACGACGGAGTTGCAGTGCTCGTCGGAGTGGCCGTAGGTGTTTTTGTCGGCGTATACGTTGGCGTCGCTGTCGGTGTAGGCGTTCTTGACGGTGTATAAGTAGGCATCGACGTTGGCGTGCTAGTAGGAGTCTTCGTCGGTGTATATGTCGGCGTACTTGTTGCCGTTGCCGTAGGGGTTCCGCAATTGCCTGTGCCATTCAGTTTGAACGGTACATCCTGGATCGCATTCGCCGTTCCGTTATCAAGTAATGGAGCCCAGGCTGTAGAAAACTGCAGTCCATTAGAACCCGGCTTGTTCACCTGTCCCGGCAGCGTCACTTGAGGGACAAACGGTCCGACTGCCCCTGTTCCGCCCAATTGGAAATCGATCCAATAAGTTCCGGCCGGAAGAGTAGTTCCGATATTTGCGACGACTGCCATGATCGGCCGGGTGTTCCCCGTTGGTGCAGTGTCCGTTGACCGGTAGATACCGGTGAACGAAGTGGACGCAAATCGGTTCGTCGTCATATTCCCCCATACCAAAACGCTGCCCGCAGCATTTGGAGCTCCGCGCCAAATCTGAACGCGGGCAAGGTTAAACGTACTCGTCGTCGTCGAACCAGTCTGATAGCCGTAGAGAGTAATAGAATTGATCGTCCATCCGCTCGCCGGAACAGTAAAGTCATCAGCAACACGATTGGTACTGGTTGACGCGGCACTAAATCCAAAAACATTTAATCCCAGACTCGTTTGCAAAGCGCTCAGCGGTGCTCCACCGAAGCCTCCAGTAGGATTTGTCACGAGCGGCCCGTTGTCATAAAGCTGTCCCGAAACACACGTCGGACTTGGCGACGGCATCGACGTTGGCGTATTTGTCGGAGTGCTTGTTGCCGTCCTCGTCGGTGTGAATGTCGGCGTAAACGCAGGTGTATTTGTCGGCGTACTGGTTGCTGTTCTCGTAGGAGTAAATGTCGCTGTATTTGTAGGAGTACTTGTTGCGGTGATCGTCGGCGTAAATGTCGCTGTATTTGTCGCAGTTGGAGTATCGGTCGGCGTATCCGTCGGCGTACTCGTAGCTGTATTCGTCGCAGTTGGTGTATCCGTTGGTGTATCCGTCGGCGTACTCGTAGCTGTATTCGTCGCAGTTGGTGTATCCGTTGGTGTATCTGTTGGCGTATCCGTTGGAGCAGTTGTTGGTGTTGCCGTCGGGGTGCTGCCTCCAAACGGACATCCGGTCCCGCTTGAGTAATTTACAGTTCCGTTGAAAACTCTGGGGATAAAGTTGTTGCTAAACGGATACGAGATGCCGGCGCCTTCTTTGATCTGAATATTGCCGTCACTCACATAAACATTGCCCACTCCTGATCCGGGCGTATAAGCTAATGCTCCCTGTCCGTTCGTGTAAGTAATGTAAAATGCGTAGGTCTCGCCTGCGTTGATCGTAATGTTGACGGGGATCGGTATCGCTGTCGGAACTCCGGCACCATTCGAAACAATTCCCGTGTACGTGCCTAACAATGTCCATGCGCCGGCATTATTCTCAAAACCAACATGCGTGCCTAACTTGTAGTAGATCGCAAGCGGTTCATTGTTAAGCAGATTCTCCTCAAACGAATCGATTATCACCGGATTCATCGCCGTAACATCAAACATATTGCCGTTGTTACTTGCGCCGCCGGCAAATGTAGTCGTCGCCGAGCCCGGCAGACACGTCGGATCGACCGGCGTCATCGTCGCTGTCGCAGTCGGCGTCGCAGTGTTTGTCGGCGTTGATGTCGAGGTGTTTGTCGGTGTCGGTGCAGGACAGTCACCGCCATCGGTATAGTGAACTACACCATTAAAGACGCGCGGGCTAAAGTTACCCGAAAACGGATACGATATTCCCGCACCTTCTTTGACCTGAATGTTCGCGTCGCTCACATACACGTTGCCCACTGCAGTTCCGGACGTATACGCCAATGAGCCTTGGCCGGTCGTATATGTAATATAAAAAGCATAGGTCTGCCCCGCAGGGATCGTCACGTTAACCGGGATCGGCACCGCGGTCGCAACGCCCGCACCGTTTGCGACAATTCCGCTATATTCTCCCAACAAGGTCCATGCACCCGAATTATTCTCAAAACCAACGTGCGTCCCCGCCTTATAGTAAATAGCAAGCGGCTCATTATTTAGAAGATGCTCATCAAACGAATCGATCCGAACAGAGTTGATCGCCGTGATATCAAACATATTGCCGTTATTGGCGGAGCCGTCGGCAAGGGTCGTCGTAATGGCATTTGGTAAGCACGAGGCTGGCGGCGGAGTTCCGGTCGCTGTTGCCGTCGCCGTTGCCGTCGGTGTATTTGTCGAAGTCGCGGTATATGTGCTCGTCGGTGTCGCAGCCGGACAATCCTCACCGATGGAATAATGCACATTGCCGTTGAATACTCGCGGCGAAAAATTGTCGATAAAGGGATATGCCTTACCGGTTCCTTCCTTTATCTGAATATTTGCGTCGCTGGCAAAAACGTTACCAACGGCCGTTCCGTTAGTGTATGCCAATCTCTCCTGGGCTCCGGGCGTAAATGAAATGTAAAAGGCGTAGGTCTGGCCGGCGGGGATGGTTACATTGATCGGCAGCGGTATTGCTGTCGGCAGGCCGCTGCCGTTTGTCACTACTCCCGTAGCTGTGCCGATCAAGGTCCAATCGCCGGGCGTGTTCTGGGACCCAACGTGCGTTCCTACTTTGTAGTAGATAACAATGTCCCCGCTGCTCAGCAAGTTCTCATCGAACGAGTTGATCACAACGGTATTGATCGCGGTAATATCAAACATATTCCCCGCGTTCTGATTGCCGCCCGCAAAGGTCGTACCCAGATTCTCAGGCAGACACGAACTCTGTGCATTGCCAATGGCGGCGCCGAAACACACAAAAACAAAAAGCATCATCAGCGATCCGCGGATGGCAAAAAACCTGGAGACAAACAAACGTCGGGCAAGTGCTGGAGTGGGCATATGTTCGATAAAAATGATTTCCTAAAAATGTTGAAGCGTATGGGGATACCCATCGCCAAGACCAAAACTCTCGGTCACTGACAATTAAGGGATCTTTCCCTGAGACTCAATTAATACGACAGTTAAGATACCGAATAAGGCTGAATTTCCAGAGGAGCAAAAAAACAATCTAACATAACGCGGCAGGATCTTTCTACAAAAAAATGCGGGCTCGTTTGCCGAAAGCCCGCATATACAGAAGCC
>CAZGSC010000148.1:0-8356 GCA_964528325.1 uncultured Chloracidobacterium sp.
TTATGTGCCATTGCTTTATATCTTCTCTATCTTAATTTCGGTGAACGCTTGACGGTGGCCTTGCTTGCGTTTGTACTGCTTGCGACGTTTCTTTTTGAAAACGATGATCTTGTCATCTTTTCCGTGTCCTATGATAGTTGCGTCGATCGTGGCACCGCCGCCGACCTTTGCATCTTTGCCTTCGCCAACAAGGAGGGCGTCAAGGGCAACTTTCTTGCCTTTATCAGCGTTGATCGTCGGTACACGAAGCGTTTCGCCGTCCGTGACCGCAAACTGCTTTCCACCTGTTTTAATAATTGCGTAACTCATTGTTGTGTTAGCTCCTGTCGACGGTGAATAAACCTTCATCCAGTCGAAAAACTCAAATTATACGGAAATCGATCGATGAGGTCAAATTGTGGAGCATAAAATAAGGCGACCCAAGTCCCGGGCCGCCTTACATGAAATAGTACTACTCAACTATTCGCCTTTGCTCGCGGCCTTCATCGGTTCCGCTTCGGGACGTGATGCTGCGAGTCCCAGCTCAGGCGAACGCCACAGGCTCGAGACTAAAAGCTCACGCGTAAAGGTCATTTCCTTTGGCAGACGGTCGTAAAGCTTAAAGAAAAGCTCGTCGTGCATCGCGATCTCCTTGATCCACGTATCACGATCGAGGCTCATTACCGCTTCAAACTGTTCGCGTGTAAAATCAGATCCGCGCCAATCCAGATCCTCGTACTTCGGCATCCAGCCAAGCGGCGTTTCGACGCTGGCGGCCTCGCCGCGGGCACGTTCGACGATCCATTTGAGGACACGCATGTTATCGCCGTAACCGGGCCACGCGAATTTACCGTTCTCATCTTTGCGGAACCAATTTACGGTGAAGATACGCGGCGGATTTGGGATCTTGCGGCCGAAATCTAGCCAGTGACCCATGTAATCGCCCATGTGGTAACCGCAGAACGGCAGCATCGCAAAGGGATCGCGTCGAACCTCGCCGATATTGCCAAAAGCCGCAGCGGTCATTTCCGAGCCGATCGTCGCCGCCGAATAAACACCAAATGACCAATTGAACGACTGCATAACGAGCGGCACAACGCTGTTCCGGCGTCCGCCGAACATAAATGCCGCGACCGGAACGCCGCTTGGGTCGTCAAACATATCATCAGCCACAGGGCATTGCGTTATCGGAGCAGTGAATCGTGCGTTCGGGTGAGCAGCTTTGTTTTCGCTCGCGGGCGTCCAGTCGTTGCCTTGCCAGTCGATAGCATGTGCAGGCGGCTCGCCGTCCATGCCTTCCCACCAAACGTCGCCGTCATCGGTCAATGCAACGTTGGTAAAGATCGTGTTCTCCTTGATCGATTCCATCGCGTTGGCGTTGGTCGCGTAATTTGTGCCGGGAGCGACGCCGAAGAATCCGAATTCAGGATTGATCGCACGCAGCTTGCCGTTTTCATCCGGCTTGATCCACGCGATGTCGTCGCCGACACAAGTGATCTCCCAACCATCTTCGACAAATTCCTTTGGCGGAATGAGCATCGCGAAATTGGTCTTGCCGCATGCCGAAGGAAACGCCGCACAGACGTAATCTTTGCGTCCGTCGGGCGATTTTACGCCGACTATCAGCATGTGCTCGGCGAGCCAGCCCTGATCGCGTCCGAGCGTCGAAGCGATACGCAGAGCCAAACATTTCTTGCCTAAGAGTGCGTTGCCGCCGTAGCCGGAACCGTACGAAACGATGGTGTTTTCCTCAGGATAATGAACGATGTATTTGTCCTTCGGATCCGGCGAACACGGCCACGCCACGTCTTTCTGACCTTCTGCGAGCGGCATTCCGACCGAGTGCAGGCACTTGGTAAATTCGCCGTCGCCGAGAGCTTCGAGCGCCGCATCGCCCATGCGGGTCATGATCTTCATATTGGCCGCAACGTACGGCGAGTCCGAAAGCTGTACCCCGAACTGCGATATCGGAGAACCGATCGGCCCCATACAAAACGGGATCACATACATCGTGCGGCCTTTCATGGTGCCGTCAAATTTTGGTTTGAGAAGAGCCTTCATTTCGGCGGGAGCCATCCAATTATTGGTCGGGCCGGCGTCGCCTTTGTTTCGCGAACAAATGTAAGTGCGGTCCTCAACGCGTGCGACATCGGACGGATGCGAACGTGCAAGGAACGAATTTGGCCGTTTTTCAGGGTTCAAACGTGTAAAAGTACCTGCCGCGACCATCTCTTCGCATAGACGGTCGTATTCTTCCTGCGAACCGTTGCACCAATAGACGTTATCGGGCTTGCAAAGCTCGACCATCTCGGTGACAAAGTCGATCAGCTCGGCATTTTTCACATTCGAAGGCGTATTTATATTTGTCATTTTTTTTTAAGATTCTCCAAAGCAAATTCTAATAGATCGCGTCGTGAAAATTAATAAACGAGTAATAAGTCTCGTTTTTTGCAGATATTTGAGTAGCTTATCACAGCAGTCTTAAATTGTTAACGATATCGCAAAGTCGCACACAAAAGTAAGGCGAAAAACCCAACCCGAGCCCTCGATAAACTGTTCCGCTGTCCCACGCTGTCTCACCCCGGAAGTGAGACACGCAACTAACTGTTTTTAGTGGAGTTACATCATTTTGTAGCCTCTGTCCCACGATTTTTTGGAAAAAAATCGCCAAATTGCCGCACAAACCCACAACCCCAATGGATAGAGAAGTTACTATGAAACATAGATCTGGAACGCGGTGGTCTTCTGTGGGACGAGTATGAGAGAACCCAGTCGGTTCTGGCACAGAAAACGTGCAAGTGTTGTGGTAGGCCCACAACCGCCGCTCTGGGTTCTGACACTTTCCATTTTCCACTTTCCCATTTATCCCGCATCAAGCTAACACATTGCGGGCGATGCGGAAATACCAACTTTCCCGATATGACGTAACTTTCTCGATTTGCCGCGACTTTCCGAATATGACTTGGCAGCGATCAGACTGAGTATCGATCGGTTGCAAGCAAAGCTATTTCTCAGACTTTAATTCCTTTGCAATCTAGTATCGGCGTTGGCCCAGGCTTTTTGGAATTCTCGCCTAACGGAGCGAGTGTCTTTGTTTTGATGGCGGAGGGCTTCCATTAGGCCAAAGAGGGCACGGCCGTTTTTGGGGTGTTTGGCGAGTTCGGCGCGGTAAACGTTCTCAGCGTCGGCGAACTTGCCTTCGGCGAGCAAGTATTGGCCGAGCCATTCGCGCGTCGGCAGGTCCCAGTCGGGCGGCTCGTTGTAATTTATAGCGTCTTCTGCAATGACAGCCTGGTGAAAATGATCGAGCGTCATTTCTTTTTCGTCGCGAGCGTTGGCAACGGCTCCGGCGAGAAGCTCATTTGCAACCTTCATGACATTTGCGGCTGTATTGTTGCCGAACGGACGGTCAGCAGGCATAGCCTTTTGAATCGCCTGAAGTCCGGCGAGTTCTTTCGCCGCGTCTTCTGCTTTGCCTTTTCCGTCGAACGCCATTCCGCGTGCAAAATGCCACATCGCAGTCGTAATAACGTGTTCTTTCTTCGGCTGCGGTTCGGCAAGAATTTCGTCCCACTTGCCAAATCTGACCATCGTGACAAGCGGATAAACTGCAAACATTTCGAGCATCGGCATCTCGTCGAGTGCGGGTTTAACATTTGTCTCGAGCTCGCGCGACCATTTTATCGCCTGCTTGTAATTGCCGTTCATCGCGTTTGCCGAGGCGAGGAAATGCATGTTGTGGTTGTAATACATCATCGGATAAACGCCTTGCGGGCCATTTTTGGCAACGTAACGGCGATCGACAACGACCGCGTCCGCGTTGGACTTAGCGGCGGCGGCGTAATCTCCGGTCCGGATGTAAATGTGCGACGGCATATGCACCAAATGACCCGCGTTCGGAGCGACGAGACCGAGTCGTTTTGCACTTGGCAGAGCTCGTTCGGGATTTGGCGAGGCTTCGACGGCGTGGATGTAATAATGATTGGCTCCCGAATGATTGGGCTGGCGTTTGAGAACGCTCTCCAGCACGGCGACGATCTCAAGCGTATCCTCAGCCGGCTTTCCGTCACGAGTCCAGAGCTGCCACGGATGCAGGTTCATCATACTTTCGGCATAGAGCGTTGCAGCGTCCAGATCGTTAGTATATTTTTTTACCAGTTCGCCCATCGCGGTTTTGTAATCGCGGGCAAGTTGCTGACGATCTACTTTGTCGGGATCGGTGGCGTAGCGTTTTGAAAGTGCGTTGATGTAGTCCTGCTCTTTTTGCGAGGCCTTAGGCGCGAGCTCGACCGCCTTTCGCAGATTCGCGTAGGCTTCTTTTAACGCGGCAGAATCGGCCTCGAGATTGTAATTTGATCCAAGAGCGAGAGCTTGTCCCCAATATGCCATCGCAAGCTGCGGGTCGATCTCAGCGGCGCGTTTGAAGGCTCTTACAGCCTGTTCGTGATTGAAGGCGAATATGTATGAAAGTCCCTGGTTGAAGAATTTCTGCGCTTCAGGCTTCGACGTCGTCACCCGATGATCGACGCGGCCAAGGCCTTTTTCAAGCGTCGTCTCGGGCATTTTCATTGTCTTACCATGATCATGCTGCGCCGCCGCAGCCATCGGAATCAAGAGCAGGGAAATGACGACCACTAAACTTTTCATCTGTAGAATCCTCCAGGCAAATAATAAACGAAACGGGCCGCTATTTTCCACACGGAGCGTTCGTGGCTGAAACAGGGAAGGTGAACTGCCTGATTTAGTTTCAGTCGAGTCGGCGAAGCTGTCGACATATTTGTAGCCCACAGTGGTAACTGTGGGAGCCGGACCGTCAAAAAATCCGAGCCGTTGAAAACGGCGGCATAACGCATTCGAAACACCATCGAAATATGCCGCCATCTTCGACGGCTTTATATATTATTTGGATCTATTCCCACATCTAGCGATGTGGGCTACATATATACCACCGTCTTCGACGGTTTTGTGTCAATCAACTTAAGTAGCTGAAAGTGTCGGAGAACTTTTTTTGCGGTATTGGGCCATGGTGTGGGCGGCGACGGTGGCGATGATTAATGCGCCGCCAAGGAGAGCCCAATTCGAAGGTTGTTCACCGACGAATAGAAATACCCAGACGGGATTTAGCAGCGGTTCGATGAAGCCGATGATGCTGGCGTCGAGCGGGCGCGTGCCGCCGGTTACCCCTTTAATAAATAAAATATAAGCTATGCCGATCTGGACAATGCCGAGGAAACTGACGGCGAACCAGTCGGTCGCGTTCATTGTCGGTAATGCGGCGATGCCCGATGGTGCGTTTACGAGAGCGAGGAGAAGATTGCCGTAAATGACTGTGATCGTGGAGTTCATCCCGACGGCCTTTGGATGCCGCAGCAGCATTATGTACAAACCCAGAAAAATGCCTGAGCCAAGTGCGGCGATGTTCGCTTGGTAGGCCGACACGTCGAGTTTGCCGACAAAAAACAAACTCATTCCGCCGATGCAGAATGCGACGGTTACGAGATCGCGAAAGTGGAATTTTTCACCGATGACAAACGGTGCAAGTATCAGAATGTAGATCGGCGCGGTGTATTGGAGAAAGATCGCGTTGGCGGCGGTGCCGTGTTTTGTCGCCCACACAAAAAGGAACAGCAAAGTCGCGTATATGATCGAGGTAATTATGCCAAAGCCATTGATCCGCAGGCCGTTCTTTCGCGTGATCAGCAGAACGGTGACCGCCGCGAACAGCGACCGGAAGAATGTGACCTGATAGGCGTCGAGCGACGTGAGCTTGATAAAGAGGCCGCCGGTGCTCCAGATAAAGACCGCGATGAGGACAAGCGCGATCGGGGGAAAGTGTTTCTTTTCAGTCACGTTAGATTTTTACCACATAGGAACATACGACACATAGAAAGGGAGGAGATTTTGCCTATGTGTTCTATGTTCCTGTGTGGTGAAGAAATCTTACTCACCGGAGGCGGCGGATGAAAGTGTCTCGCGGAGTTTTTGCGCGGATGTTGTTGCCGGTTCGAGTTCAAGCTCTTCGACGTTGCCGCGAACCTTTTTACCAAACACAGCATTCCAAGGCGGAATGACGATCGTCACATTGCCGGACGCTTCCGCCTGACAGGCGAGCCGGATGAACGGCTTTGCGTCGTCGGGTTGGTTGTAGCCAAAGACCTGCATGGCTCGGCGTTCGCGTGGTGAGACTTCGGAAAGTTTTTCGCGGCCGCCGATCACGCCGACCCAGCAAGTGCCGCACGAAGCGGACGTGCATTCGATCGGCACCGGGCCTTCCCAACAGCGTGCGTCCTGCTCCTGCCATGCGTGCGAGCGGTCTTTTTGCGATGCGGAAGCGATCTCTTCTGCAGCGATGACGGGAAATTTGCCGGCTGAATTAACACCGGAAAATTTGACCGAGAATTTTTTGTCAACGGTCTTAAGGAATCCGAGCAAGCCTTGCGAATCGTCTTTTTGCCGTTCTGCGATGGCCGCCTCGGGTGATTTCGCCGTCTTCGCCTTTGGATCGATCTCGCCGGACGCGGCTTTGAAGGCTTCGAGGCCGACCTGATTCAAAGTCGCAAGTCCAACGACGGCTATGGAGTTGACGAGATGGCGCTCGACGTTGAGGTTGCTCGATACACGCATCGCCACGCTTTTGACGATCTCAATAAGCGGCTGGCCTTCATCTTTGAACGCATCCGCTTCTTTTTCGATCTTGCGTTTTACCTTTGGCCAGAATCTGTGGCCGTAAAGAAAATGATGCGAAGTGTCGATCTGATCTTTTAGGTCAATGTTGCCTTTTAAGGCAAGGCCAGTGAGAACTGCATCCCGATCCTCGGCTGTTTCGATGTAGCGAACAAGATCCAAAGGGTAGAAGCGGAACCATATCTGCACGGCTTCGCGGTCAACTTCGTGAATGCAAGGTAGAAGCTCGTCTACGGCCGCGAGCCAATCGGCTTCGGCGAACTTAGATAAATATGTCTCAAGATTGGTCATTGTAGTATTGCCTGCTAATAATGATTATATGTAAGAGCCTAACAGGGCTCGATCCGAAAAAGGGAAAGTCTACAAATATTTCTGCATTTGTGCAAAGGCCGGCTTGACATTGAAGGCTCAAATTTAGATAATTTGGAGTTTCGGACTTTTAAGGTCTGGTTTACCGTGCGGTTCCTAACCGAACTCGCGGGTTTGATATTTGAGATTTGAAACAGGAATTGTTGCGTAAAACGCGGCCATCACAGGCCGGCGGCGAATTTGATCATCTCTTTTTATGCCACGCTACAGCAAAGTTTCAATTCTTAAGAGTTAGATAACAGAATTTAGTAATTCATTCAGCGAGAGCTGCTTGAGCTAACTGCCGGATATATTTCGGCAAGAGTCAGGTAAGAGTTTACTTTTGTCTTTTAAATAGAGGATCAGAGAAAGAATGCCGACGATCAATCAATTAGTTCGCAAAGGACGCCAGGCCGTTAAGTACAAGACGGCGAGTCCCGCTTTGCAGGCCAATCCGCAGAAACGCGGAGTTTGTACGCGTGTTTACACCTCGACCCCGAAAAAGCCTAATTCGGCTCTTCGTAAGGTCGCCCGCGTCCGCCTGACCAATCAGATCGAAGTTACTACATATATTCCTGGCATCGGGCATAACCTGCAGGAGCACTCGATCGTGATGATCCGCGGCGGCCGTGTGAAGGACCTGCCGGGTGTTCGTTATCACGTTATTCGCGGAACGCTGGACGCTTCGGGCGTCGCGAACCGCAACCAGTCGCGTTCGAAATACGGAGCGAAGCGTCCGAAAGGAGCGAAATAGTAAGTTATGCCAAGACGTAGAGTTGCAGGAAAGCGAGAAGTTTTACCGGATCCGATCTACAACAGCATTGCCGTGACAAAATTTATCAACGGCTTAATGTGGGCGGGAAAGAAGTCAGTCGCCGAACAGATCTTTTACGGTGCGATGACAAAATTAGGCGAGAAGGCGAATGATGAGCCTTTGAAAGTGTTTAAAGCCGCTCTTGAGAGCGTGGCCCCGACTCTTGAGGTCAAATCACGCCGTATCGGCGGTGCAACCTATCAGGTGCCGCTCGAGGTTAGCCGTGACCGCCGCAACACATTGGCGATCCGCTGGATCGTGACAAATGCACGCAGCCGCAGCGAAAAAACGATGGAAGACCGCTTGGTAGGTGAACTTCTCGATTCAGCAAACGGACGCGGCGGAGCAATGAAGAAAAAGGACGACGTCCACCGTATGGCCGAAGCCAACAAGGCTTTTGCACATTATAGGTTCTAAGATTTTTAGTAATGGCGAACATTAGTTTAGACAAATTTAGAAACATCGGCATCATGGCCCACATCGACGCGGGTAAAACCACGGCGACTGAGCGCATTTTGTTCTACACAGGTG
>CAZGSC010000149.1:0-5884 GCA_964528325.1 uncultured Chloracidobacterium sp.
ACTTTCGTTTTGATTTTCGGAGATAGAGACAGTGGGTATTATCAAGTCCGGAATTTCAGCAATGGCTCGCTTGGCGGCAATAGGTCTGCTTGCGCTTGCCTTTCTTCTTGGGCTTGGCACCGTGGTCTATCTTTCTCTTCAGGGGTCTGAAGTCAAAGTGCCGGAGATAACCGGGAAGACTTTTTCAGAAAGTGAAAGAGAACTTGCATCGCTTGGGTTGAAGATCAAAAAGCGTGCAGACCGAAATAGTCCCGAAGCTATCAACACAGTGATCGAGCAGTTGCCGAAACCTGGTGAAACGGTGAAGACCGGGCAAATGATACTGGTCGTGACGAGCAAAGGCGAAGGCGAAAACGGTGACAAAACCACGCTTAAGAAATTGCCTGACGAAAGTGACTCGGAAAAGATCGAGGAAATGATCGATGACAAGCCTAAGAAATCGAAATCAAACTCAAATACTACGAGGAAAAAAGCTGACACTACGCGTGATGTGAGTGGAAATAATTCAGATACGAACTCTAATTCTGATTCAAATTCGCAGGCCTCAAACTCAAATAAAAAAGAGATGGGCTCAAATAATAATTCGAGCGAGAAATCCAACAAGAACACCCAGACCCAGGACAAAAAGGGACAGCCGGCTTCGGGACCCAAGCCGCCTGGAGAAACTCGTCCTAAATCACAGCGGCCATAGGGCTTTGTGCAACGATAATGTTGTTTTGGGCAACAAAATAGAAGAGATTATTAACGAATGTTTGAAATAGCTCCGTCGATTCTTTCGGCAGATTTTACAAGGCTTGGCGAGGCAATTGCAGCGGTCAAATCCGGTGGTGCGAACATACTGCACGTCGATGTGATGGACGGTCATTTTGTGCCGAATATCACTATCGGTCTGCCGGTTGTTAAATCGATCAGAAAAGCAACGGAGATGACGATCGACACGCATTTAATGATCGAGGAACCTGGGCGGTATGCTGTTGAATTCGCCAATGCAGGAGCCGACATGGTTTCGATCCATGTTGAGGCGGATGTACATCTTCAGCGTACATTGACTGCGATAAAGGATGCAGGTGCAAAGGCCGGAATAGCGATAAATCCAGCAACGCCGATCGAGAGTCTGACAGAGGCTTTGCCGTATGCAGATTTTGTTCTTCTTATGTCTGTAAATCCGGGTTTTGGTGGACAAACATTCATACCGACCATGCTTGATAAGCTACGCAGGCTGAAGGAAATGATCGATCATCGCGGGCTTTCGACCGAGATCGAGATCGATGGAGGGGTCGACTTGTCGAATATTTCTGAAATTGCCGCCGCCGGTGCAAATATCGTGGTAGCTGGTTCCGCGGTTTTTTCTCATGAAAGGCCTTCGGCGGCGGTAGCGGAACTTATCGAAAAAGGAACAGTGTGGGTATAAGCCCAGGCAGATCAGAAGCCATTATGTTTTTTCTTACAAAACGAATCTTTTTTTTCTCGGTGTTAATAGTGACAGCCCTTGCCGCATCGGGCTTTGGCCAGGCAAAACCAGGCGATGGAACAGCTTCTCAGAGACTTGACGTTATGGGACAGAAGCTTACGATCATGCGTCGCTCGCTGAGCAGCATTGTTTCTGTCCTAAAAGAAGAGAGCAAAGACGATAAGTCAAAAAAGAACGACAAAGAAAATTCGGGTACTCCTTTGGGTCGGTTGATGGGATTAGAAAAAGATGCGGAGCGACTTCAGTCTGATGTGAACAGCCTTAAAGGCAAGGTCGATCGAGGCGAAAAGTACGAAAACAGTGAGGTTGATTCGCTCGAGCAGTCTGTTGGCGAACTGCAGACAAGAGTTGAGGCGGCTCAATTGGAAACAGCAACGGTACGAGCAACGCCGACCTCAAACGTCGGAAAGCCGCGAGACAAAAAGAAAAAGGGTAAGTTTCTGGGTATATTTGGCGGCGGCGGGTCGGACGATTATGAAGACCTGATAGGAAACGTGTCCCCCGGCCGCGACCGCGAGCTTTTTATTGTTGCAACGCGGGAGGTTCGCAAAAAGAGTTACGATGTAGGGCGGCTTTTATTTCAGACTATCATTACAACTTATCCTGATTCGCCCTACCTGCCGATGTCGAAGCTCGCAGTTGGGGATTCGTTTTTTATCGAGGGCTCTACAAGCGCTCTGATCCAGGCGATAGCTGCCTATCAGGACTGGCTGACCTTCTTTCCGACCCATCCGCTTGCAGACCGCGTGGTTTTGAAGATAGCCGAATCAGAAATGAGGCAGATAGGCTTGCCTGATCGGGACGCGACACGTGCTAAGCGTGCAGAAACCCGTTTGAAGGCACTCCTGCAGCAATATCCGAATTCGTTTCTCAAGGCCGAGGCTGAACAGCGTCTGCGGCAGGTTCAGGATAATCTTGGACTGCATAATTTACTAATAGCAAATTACTATTACATCTTGTCCGTAGATCAGAAAAAGGGTGGGCTGAAAGGCGCACAATCGCGTTATCGCGAGATCATTGATAAGTATCCAAATTTCTGCTTTCAGGATGAAGCGCTCTTCAAACTTGCAGTCACATACCAGATCGAAGAAGAGACTGACCAGGCAGCCAAATACTATCAAAGGATCGTCAGCGATTATCCAACCAGCGACTATCTGGAAAGATCAAAGGAACAGCTAAAGTTGATCGGGGCAACGATACCGGAAGCGAATTCGGAAAGGGCAAATATCACACCTTGCTCGCAGCCCTCATTTTTTCAGAATTTCAAGAACGAGCTATTTGGTATCTATCCGATGACGATAGATAAGGACGGAGTATTGATCTCAAAAGATTTTGACAAAGAAAAGTTCGAGTTGATCGACCAGATCATTGAGAATCAAGGCGACATTCTTAGCAACCAGATCCCTCAGGCTCTGACAACCGTCATTTCAGAACGGCAACCCACTTCAGCACCAATCGCGTCACCGGGAGCCGCGGAACAAAAATAGTTATTGTATTGACCAGCGAGATTTCTGGTTAAAGTCCATTCCCGATCGTGCTTTGTGAAACCACCCGAGCCAGCAGCTTGGAATGTGACACATGCTGCACCCTAACCTTGCTCAACAATAATTTTATTGACATCCTACAATTATTCTCGTAATCTCGAAAGTGGATTGCCTTCCAAATCCCATGGGTCTTTCTTGCCCATGTCCCTTAAAAATTCCTGGATTTTATTTCTCTAAAATCGTCCGGCCTTCTCTCGGCCACAACAATTCTTACTTATGTCAAACCACTCCTCATTGTCGCACTCTAAGTTTGTTCGCAACTTCATTTACACCCTTGTAATCGGGCTTTTTCTCGCCGTTTCGGCCAGCGCCTCACAAGGGTCGGGTTTTGCATTTATTGACTCGGTAAAGGAGTTTTTTGGTTTTGATCCGGTACGGATCAGTGCCGTCGATGCAGGAGTGCACGAGCAGAACAGCGCTTCGACGATGGCCCCGTTTGAAATTAATGCGACATCGACAGTCTTCACGGATGATTTTAGTGCAAATACAAGTGCAGCATATACGACAAGCGGAGCGTTAGGAGCGAGCGCCTGGACTGTGTTGCGGTCAGGTGCTGACTGGGGAGCGAGACGAAATACAAGTCCTGCTCAGCTAGAATTGACAAACGATGTCAGTGCGACAGCTAATGCAAATGGCTGGGCGTTGGCAAGTACAGCATCTTCTTCTTTTAGCAGTCCTTATAACACAACGCTCAGTTCTAATCCGGGTTTGGTCACGTGGACTTTTAACATGAGACAGATCCGTGCCAATCCGGATGGGTTTGGAACCGGTAATTACGGAGTTGCTTTTATTTTGGCGGGTACATCTGATACTGACAACAATTCGGGCAGCGGGTACGCGGTGGTTTTAGGAGGAGGTACCGCGACTGATCCGGTTCGCCTTACTCGGTATAATAACGGTCTACAAGGCACGCTGACCAACATCATTACGTCAAACACTACGGGGCTAACGGACTTTGGCACCGAGTACTTGAGTTTTAGAGTGACATATCTGCCGTCAACGAACACTTGGGAACTATTTTTACGAAACGACGGAGCTACTGCGTTTGCTGATCCAGCAAGCGGGACGCTTACGTCACAGGGAACCGCAGTCAACAACACGAGCACAGGGATCGCTCTTGCTTTAATGGGCGCATACTGGCAGGGTGGAACAACTGCATCTCAACCTGCCTTTTTCGACAACACTACCGTTACGGTCAATGTGCCGGACCCAAGCCCAACACCGACCAACACCTCGACAAATACACCGACGAATACAGCAACAGCAACATCTACCTCGACATCGACTGCAACTGCCACCGCAACCGCAACACCGACCTGCGGCGGAGTATTCAGCTATACGGGGCCGGCGGTAGCAATACCGGAAAATAGCGCAGCAGGGGTGAACTTTACCATTCCTGTCAGCGGAGTTGGAAGTATCGCGGATGTTAATTTTATTTTTGACGGAACGCAGAGCACAAATCCTGCATCGACTACTCCCGGCATAAATCATTCTTATGTTGGCGATTTGATAGTTAAGGTGACATCACCGGGCGGAACAACGGTGACAGTTCTTGACAGGCCCGGAGCACCGGCCAGTACATTCGGTTGCAACAGCAATAATCTGGCACAGCTGACCTTGGATGACGATGGCGGATTTGCGGCAGTCGAAAACCAGTGCGGAGCAGATACCAATGCTGCTTTCCCAACAGGATCATTTTCGCCAAATAACGTCCTAAGTGCTTTTGACGGACAAAATCCCAATGGTGATTGGACTATCAATATCAGCGACGTTGCAGCTGCTGATACAGGTTCGGCACGTGCTTTCTCACTGGTAATCGACAGTGCATGCTCGACACCAACCAGTACGGCCACGAATACAGCAACCACTACGCCGTCGAATACCCCAACGGATACACCGGCTCCGACCGCAACTGAAACGTTCACACCGACAGATACTCCAACAGCTACAGCTACGGAAACATTCACACCGACGCCGACGGATACACCGACAGACACGCCAACGGCGACAGCTACGGAAACATTCACACCGACGCCGACAGATACTCCGACCAATACACCAACAGCGACAGCTACAGAAACATTCACACCGACGCCGACGGATACTCCGACTGATACTCCAACAGCGACAGCTACAGAGACATTTACACCGACAGCAACAGATACACCGACTGACACGCCAACGGCTACAGCCACAGAAACATTTACACCGACACCGACAGATACACCAACTGATACGCCAACGGCGACAGCTACGGAAACGTTCACACCGACTGCGACGGCAACGGAGACCTCTACGGCCACGAATACACCTTCAGCGACGCCGACGAGTGCGCCGTTGACAGTCTCAATGCCTGATCTGACTGCTACGCCGGGTTTACTTGTGGTTCCAATTAGTGTTGGAAATCTAACAGGGCTTGGAGTTATCTCGTATGATCTTCAGATAACATTCGATCCAACCGTAGTTACTCCTGGTTCACCGATCTTTGTTCAAACCGGAACCTTGAGCAGCGGAATGGCTATGACAGCAAATTCTTCAAATCCGGGTCACCTTGTTATTTCGGCTTTTACTCCAATAGCATTGACGGGTTCCGGAACCCTGCTGAATCTCAGGTTCAACGTTATAGGTGCTCCCGGACAATCAACTCCGTTAACTTTCGAAGATTACACGGATCCTGGGTCAAATCTCCATTTTGGTTTCCGCTTTAACGAAGGCGATCCGGCAGCGGTTACGATAAACGGAAGTGTAACGATGCCGGCTGCAACTCCAACAGCGACGAACTCACCGACAGATACAGCGACGCCTACAGCGACGGCTACGGAGACATTTACTCCGACTGCGACTGCAACGGAAACATTTACACCGACGG
>CAZGSC010000149.1:5984-8314 GCA_964528325.1 uncultured Chloracidobacterium sp.
GCTACGGAGACATTTACTCCGACTGCGACTGCAACGGAAACATTTACACCGACGGATACGCCAACGGCGACAGCTACGGAAACGTTCACACCGACGCCGACGGATACACCGACAGACACGCCAACGGCGACAGCCACGGAAGCGTGCACCCCGACGCCGACGGATACACCGACTGACACGCCAACGGCGACAGCCACGGAAACGTTCACCCCGACGCCGACGGATACACCGACTGACACGCCAACGGCGACAGCTACGGAAACATTCACTCCAACGGCAACTGCGACCGAGACGTTTACGCCGACCGCAACGGCAACGGAAACATTCACGCCGACTGCTACGGCAACTGAAACGTTCACACCGACAGCTACAGCCACGGAGACGTTCACTCCGACCGCAACTGCAACGGAAACATTTACACCGACAGCAACTGCGACCGAGACGTTTACTCCGACCGCTACGGCTACGGAGACATTTACCCCAACGCCGACAGATACTCCGACTGACACGCCAACGGCGACAGCTACGGAAACGTTCACTCCGACAGCAACTGCTACGGAGACGTTCACTCCGACAGCAACTGCTACGGAGACATTTACTCCGACTGCGACTGCAACGGAAACATTTACACCGACGCATACGCCAACGGATACACCGACTGATACTCCAACGGCGACAGCTACGGAAACGTTCACTCCGACAGCCACAGCAACGGAAACGTTCACTCCGACCGCTACGGCAACGGAAACGTTCACTCCGACCGCTACGGCAACGGAGACATTTACTCCAACAGCCACAGCAACGGAGACATTTACACCGACCGCTACTGCTACGGAGACATTTACTCCAACAGCGACACCGACCGTTCCGGTCACTATCACAGGAGCTGTTACGTATGGCAACGCGATCGGATCGCCTGCGACACGTTTTGTACCGAACGTTCTTATAAGTGGTGTCGGAACGCCGTCAGTCTTTGATACGACAGGCTCGCTTGGCACTTATTCGCTTAGCGGATTTGGTGCAGGTGCCTACACGGTTACACCGTCGAAGAACGGCGACCAGAATGGATATATAAGCGCATTTGACGCTGCGTTGATCGCAGCCCACGTTGCGGGTCCGCCGTTGCCGCATTTGAGCGGGAACCAACTGATCGTGGCCGACGTTAGCGGAAACGGAGCTATCACTTCCTTCGACGCCGGAGAGATCGCCAATTATGTTGTTCTCCTGCCGCCGTTCGGCTCTTCCGGTAATTGGATATTCACCCCTGCGAACAGAACTTATCCGTCAGTGACTTCCAACATTACAGGTGAGGATTACTCTGCTCTACTTATGGGCGAAGTCTCAGGAGACTGGAACAGCGGTGTTGGCAGCCGGTCGGAGCTAGGATCGGATGCAACGGCTGCCATTAGGCTGCCCAATCTGGTTACTCCGGCTGACAGTGAAGTGATCATTCCGGTTAGCGTCCACGGAGCTGCTAATAAGGGCGTTGTCGCTTATGAATTCAACTTGCGATACGACCCTGCAGTGATCCAGCCTCAAGCGAACCCGGTTGATGTGATGGGGACAGTCAGCGGAAGGCTTACGGCCGTTGCCAACGGCAGCGAACCCGGACTTCTCAGGGTTGCGGTTTATGGCTCGATACCGGTCAGTGAAGATGGTGTTCTTCTGAACCTCAAATTCATTAGTGTCGGGGCACCTGGAGCAGTATCATCGCTAACGTGGGAAAGCCTGATGCTTAACGACGGCAACCCGAAGGCAATGGCAGCCGATGGACAGGTAGAGCTTTCTACAGCAGGGCCGAACTCGGCCGAGATCAGCGGCCAGTTACTAACGTCAATGGGGCAAGGCATTCCAAACACTCGCGTGATATTAATGGACTTGATGGGCCGGAGCCGCACGGTTATTTCAAATGGCTATGGCGTTTACCGTTTCGGAGGCCTTCAAGTTGGCCAGACTTATACGATAAATGTAGCGGGCCGCAAAAATGGCTTTACTCCATTGACGATTAGTGTCACGAACCAAACGGCAAATGTTAATTTGATTGCAGGGCAATAAGCAGCGAACGATCCCCCATTGCAGTTAATATACAAAGGCCGTCTGAAATTCTAGTTCAGGCGGCCTTTCTAATTGAAAAAAACTATCGTTAGGGTGTTGGTGACGCTGCAGGCTGTTCGTCTTCAGATTGGCCCCGCTTTTTCAGCTTTGGCGGACCGTTGTCAGGTGTCGAACTTGATTCACCGTCAACCGCTCCGGGGACTTCAGAGGCATCGGGCTGTCTTTTTTTGAGGGTTGGTTTGCTGTCGTCTGTCTGGTCGAAATCCGTTGAAATT
>CAZGSC010000150.1:0-8249 GCA_964528325.1 uncultured Chloracidobacterium sp.
GATGGCAGAAAGATGGGCAAGACTACCGGCAACGTTATCGAGGTTGATGTTCTTCATAAACATTTTCAGGTTGATGCAATAAGATATTTTGTTCTTCGCGACATGGTCTTTGGACAAGACGGCAAGTTCGGCTATGAAAATCTGATCGACCGAGCAAACGCAGATCTCGCAAGCGGCTTGGGCAATCTCGCCAGCCGTACGTTTTCGATGATAACGAAATATCGCGAAGGCCACATTCCAAGTGGCAAGATCGCAGAAGAACACTACCTAAGTGCGAAACGGGCAGGTGTAAACCCGGACGAACAGGAGCTTGTTAGCGTCATCGAACACAGCCGCGATGAATTCATCCGGCAGTTTGATTATTTTGAGTTCAGTCTGGCCCTCGAAACACTTTGGGCGGTTATTGCCCGTGTCGATAAGCTGATCTCTGATTCAAAGCCGTGGGAACTCATCAAAGATGACAAGCAGGCTGAAACTCTCAATGCCGTGCTTTATCGCGCTTGCGAAACGCTACGCTGGCTCAGCGTTATGCTCTATCCCGTGATGCCCGAAGCCGCAAAAAATATTTACAGTCAGATCGGGCTAAGTGACGACATCGCAAAGATCGATCCCGCAACGCTGAAATGGGGAGAACTTCCTGCTGGAACAAAGATCGGCGAGACAGTCGGCGTTTTTCCAAGAATTGATAAAAGTAAAGTTATGAATGAAATAAAAAGCGACTCAGAGACCAAGGGACGCAGTGACGCAGTGTCAGAACCGGGAGCGATAGCGACTGGGTCCAGTGCATCGGCAACCAGCGACGATCAGCCAACAAAAGACAACTTCATCACAATAGATGACTTCATCAAAGTCGAACTCCGCGTCGGCGAGATCAGGGTCGCCGAGCGTGTACCGGACGCCGATAAGCTCTTGCGTTTTGAAGTCGATCTTGGCGAAGAAAAGCCCCGCCAAATCCTCGCCGGCCTTGCCGAATATTACGAACCTGAAAAACTCATCGGCCGCAAAGTCGTTGTAGTTGCGAACCTGAAACCCCGCAAGATGCGCGGCCTCGAATCTCAGGGGATGATCTGTGCCGCATCGCTCGCTGAGAAAGACACGCCCGCTATAGCAACATTTTTGGAAGCCGTTAAGATTGGCGCTCGGCTAAAATGATCTTCATCGATTCTCATTGCCATATTGACGGCGAGCAGTTTGATGCAGACCGTGACGAAGTTGTTCAGCGGGCGAAAGACGCTGGCGTTGCGGTTATGCTCAATATAGGCACCGGCGATCCGCATTCGGATGATTTTCGTCGGGCGGTTGCAGTTGCTGATAAGTACGAGAATATTTATGCATCGGTCGGCGTTCATCCGCACGATGCAAAACTCTATGACGATAAAGCCGAAGAGCATTTGACCGACCTTGTGAAATCAAGCGATAAGGTTATCGCGTGGGGCGAGATCGGCTTGGATTTTTATTATGATCACAGTCCTCGAGATGTACAGATCGAAGTATTTCGCAGACAGATACGAACGGCAAAGGATCTTGATCTGCCGATCATTATTCACAGCCGCGATGCGGATGATGAAACTGTCGAGATATTGAAAGAGGAATGTTCTTATGAGGCTTTTCGTGGCGGCATAATGCACTGCTTCGGCGGAAAATCTGAGATGGCTGAAGCATTAATGCCGCTTGGATTTTTGATCTCGTTTGCCGGGAACGTGACATTCAAAAAAGCGGACAATTTGCGTGATGCTGCACGAGTCGTCCCGCTCGACAGAATGCTGATCGAGACCGATTGTCCATTTTTGACGCCTATACCGTTTCGCGGAAAACGCAACGAACCGAGCTTTGTGGTTCATACGGCAAATTTTCTTGCGGATATTCTCAGTGTCGAGACGACGATTCTGGCGGAGCAGACGACACAAAACTTTCTCGATCTTTTCAAACTTACTTTGGCCACGAATGGCACTAATAACTCTAATTAGAATTACATTCGTGCAATTTGTGCAATTCGTGGCAAAATCATTTTATGGCTAAAGAAAATTCATTCGATATAGTTTCAAAAACAGATTATGCGGAGGTCGCTAACGCTCTCAACCAAACAACTAAGGAGATCTCGCAGCGATTTGATTTCAAAGGCAGTAAAGCGACTGTCGAGCTAAATGGTAAGGATCTAGTGCTTTCGGCTGAAGATGAAACAAGGCTTCGCAATATGAACGACATCCTGCAAAGCAAGTTTGTCAAACGCGGCATTTCGCTCAAGGCCCTCGATTACCAAAAGATAGAACCTGCCGCCGGCGGCACAGTTCGCCAAGCCGTCAAGATCCAGCAGGGAATTCCGATCGAGAAAGCGAAAGAAGTCGTCCGATTTATCAAGGATGAAAAATTCAAAGTACAGGCCTCGATACAAGGAGAAACCGTTCGCGTCTCGGGCAAAGATCGAGACACGCTGCAAGATGTGATCACGGCGTTAAAAGGCAAGGACTTTGGAATTGATATGACATTCGATAATTACCGGTCAAATTAACTTATGCAACAATTTGCTCCGGCAAAAAAAGACCCATCGATCTCGGTAAAGGCCGCGAGAATTTTTGAGCTGATCACCGATGAATTGAACCTTGTTGAGAACGAGTTCGAACGTCAGGCAAGTTCTAACATTCAGGTCATTAATTACCTCGGCGAGTATCTTCGCTCGTCGGGCGGCAAACGTATAAGGCCTGCACTTTTGATCTTGTCCAATTACGCAGCAGGCGGGAATGCATGTGACGACAATGTAATTCGTCTTGCGACCGTGATGGAAATGCTCCACACCGCGACGCTTGTACACGACGATATTATTGACAACGCTGATATGCGGCGAAATCGTTCCTCGATCAATGCTCGATTCGGCAACCAGACGGCTGTTCTTATGGGCGACTGGCTCTATATGTCGGCATTTGAGACGACAGTCGCAGAGCGGTCGCTCGAGATCATCGATATATTGACGCGGCTGACGCGTAAGATGACAGAGGGCGAATTGATACAGTTGACCATGATCGGGCGATTGGATATCTCAGAAGAAGAATATTTCGACATTCTACGGCGAAAGACCGCATTCCTTTTCTCGGCCTGTTGTGAAGTTGGAGCGATCTTGAGCGGAGCCGATACTTCCGTTCAGACGGCGATGCGTGATTACGGAATGAACCTAGGCATCTCATTCCAAATAGCAGACGACATTCTCGATGTGACCTCTGATGCCGATCAACTTGGAAAAGCGGCCGGTTCTGACCTGCTTGAAGGGAAGCTTACGCTGCCGCTCATCTTGCTTCTCGAAAAAGAACCATCTCTGCTGCCTGCATTTGAGAAAATAATGCTTGATGGGGAGTATGTGGATTTTTCTCGAGCTGACCTGAAAAAGATGTTGGCTGAGCATCGCGTTCTTGATGTCATTCGAGGGCAGGCGAAGGCATATGTGTCGAGCGCGAGAAAAAGTATTGATGTTTTGCCGAAAACAGAGTATCGTTCTTCTTTGGAAGATATATTGGATTTTGTTATCGACCGAAGCTCATAAGTAAAACCTCAGCAGCTTAACCTTAATTGTCTCAATATGTTGGATGAAAATCTTATAGCAACACTTGAACAAAGTTTGCGCCAAACGCGCAACGCTCAGAACCGGCTTATGGCCCAACTTCGGGAGAAGGAGTCAGAAGTCGATGATCTCCGTGTCGAGATCGGAGCGCTCGAAAACAGCGCCGCTCAGACTGAAAAAGCGATCGATAGCCTTCTGGTCGCGACCCGATCGGGCAAAAGGCCTACAAATTTCAGAATAGTCGAAGACGATGGAGAAGATCAGTCACCAGTCATAAGGCGAGTGGATCGGCAGTCCGATCATCAGGAATTGCCCGGCCGCGATTATCGCCGTGATAATTCGGTAGCGTACATTAATCAAAATCGCAGCGGCGGTCCTCCGCCGATCCACTCAGGATACGAACCTCTCAGCAATCGTTTTAACGACCGTACGATCACACAAGCCTGCACATTGCTGCTTCGCGAGTCAGGCTCACCGCTACATGTTAACGAACTCTATAATTTGTTGATCGCCGGCGGAATGAAGTTCAAGGGAAACAACCCGACCATTTCGATTGCCGTTTCGCTGAATCGCAATCGCCGGTTCCGCAAGGTGGATCCCGGAACTTTTGATCTCGTGATCCGTGAGGCTCATCAGAAGGCTTCCTAAGTTTACAATTCCTTTACAAAAATCCGCTCGCAAATTGGCCTTTGCGAGCGGATTTTATTTGCATTTTCTTTTGAAAAGGCGTAAAAATGACTGTTATGTCTTGATTTCTGTTCAGTTAAGGAGTTTCCAATGTTACGATCATGCCTTCGTATTCGCATTCAATTATTAGTGTTGTTCTTTGTTTCTGCGTTTGTGGTGATCCTCTCATCAAATGCGAAAGCACTACCTGTTCGCCTGAGGGGTGAACTTGCACCACCATGTACAAGCTCGCAAGGTTCAAACTTTAAGTATGCTGATCTCTTCGGTGATGGGAACATTGCCGTTCAGGGAACTTACGGCTGCAAAGGTGCATTCATATACGATATTTCAAATCCTGATCAACCTGTCTTGGCATCGTGGTACAACCCAGGCAATACTCAACAATTTCTCGAAGCGATCGTTGTTGGAAATCGCGGGTATTTTGGAAGCGGGAACGGAGGCGGTGTACACATCGTAGACCTTACGAATCCTGCCAGCCCGGTTTTGTTAGGTACTGTTGATTCCACCCACGGCAGCGGTCATAACTCCATTCACGAAATGGTCGTTTTTGATCAAAATGGCGGCACATTTCTGGTTGAGAACTTCAACGGCTTTAGCACAAAAACAATAAAAGTGATCAACGTCACGAACCCCGCGGCCCCCGTTTTTATTCGTAACATCACTCCAACGGAGCCTGTGTGGGTCCATGCAATGGTTGTGAAAGGAAACCGCATGTTCTTCTCTGGCTGGGGAAGTACCTCCAGCCCGGGCCGCACTGAAATTTACGACATCTCAAATATAACGACTCAGGCTCCGACTTTGCTCGGCTTCATATCTGATACGACCGCAATTACAGCCGGTAACAATATGCACAGTGCGTGGCCGAGCGACGATGGCAATTGGCTTTACAGCTGTCGTGAGGTTACGCAAAGTAATGGCCAATACCCTGGCGACCTTCGTGTTTATGACATCCATGATCCTGCGAATCCGCTCCTTGTAAACAGTATTGGAATGGCGCAGCTGGGGCTTAATGCTGTTACGCCTCACAACCCGGTTGTGCATGGAAATTTCCTTTACATTGCGTGGTATCAGGCCGGCTTGCAGGTATTCAGTATCAGCAACAGGGCCAATCCGATCCGCATCGGCCAATATGATACGTTTGCCGGAGCGTTTGCTCCGCCTGCCCGGGAACAGCAAGCCGCGCTTGGTGCTGAGCCGTGGGATATGGTTTGCGGCTCGAACTTTAGATCTACCGTTCTTCCAACTACCTACGACGGAGCGTGGGCTGTTTATCCTTATCTTGGCACCGACAAGATATTGGTGGGCGATCTGACGAGAGGGCTGATCGTTTTGGATACAAGGTTGATAAGTTCACCAACGCGCTACAATGCAGCCGCTCCGGACGGGAGGGGAACAAATTCTTCAGTGTTTTTGCCAACGACAGGTGACTGGCAGATGGCGGATGATTCGATCATGGATCATGCCAATTTCCGACGTGGCGGCGACATTATCGTAACTGCCGATTATGACGGAGACGGTAATGCTGACTTTGCGGTGTTTCGCCCTTCGACCGGCGTTTGGTACATACAGGAAAGCACTGCCGGTTTTGTCTCACTTCGATTTGGAACGAACGGCGACGTTCCTGTTCCAGCAGATTACGACGCTGATGGCAAAACGGATGTTGCGGTTTGGCGTCCATCGACCGGTATGTGGTACATACAGCAGAGCATTGTGGGATTCAGAGCCCAGCATTGGGGAGTTGCGGGTGATAAACCGCTCACTGGCGACTATGACGGAGACGGCAAAGCGGATGTTGCCGTTTGGCGTCCTTCGACCGGAATGTGGGCAGTTCTTCCGAGCACGGCTGCAATACCCGTTTACCAGCAATTTGGTTTGAGCGGCGACCGGCCATTGAATGCCGATTTCGACGGAAATGGGGTCGCTGACTTTGCCGTTTACCGCCCATCGAACGGTGCATGGTACGTACTTGATCCGCTGACTCGCAGCTTTACATCCTACATCTTCGGCAACTCCGAGGATATGCCTGTTCCGGCTGACTACGATGGTGACGGCAAATATGATGTAGCGGTGTTTCGCCCAAGCACAAACTATAGGTATGTTCTAAACAGCGGTAACGGAGAGTTTTCTTCAGAAGAAATGCACCGCATAGATACGCGGGCGACGCAGCCTTCCATTTCGCTGCGATAGGCCAATTCCTAATTGACCAAGGCCCAAAGTCGAGTTAACAGCTTTGACTTTGGGCTTTTCGTTCTTATTATTGCAGTATGAAACTGCGATTAAGGATATCCAGTGGAACGCTTTCCGGCCAGGAGTTTGAGCTTGAAAGTGGATTTCTAACAATCGGACGTGGCGATACGTGCAGTATCAGGTTCGATCCGCAGTCGGAACGCATCGCCTCAAAACAGCATGCGTTTGTAGAAGCGCGGCCTGACGGTTATTACCTGACCGACAACCAAAGCACAAACGGAACACTGCTGAACGGAGCTAATATTACGGCTGCCAAATTAAGCTCCGGCGATCAGATCCAGTTCGGCTCGCGCGGAGTTACAGCAAGCGTGTACATAGACGCAGGCTCGATTGCGGTTTCTCATCAGGATTTCAATGATCTTCAAGCCCGGCGGTTCAACCAGATCGCAGGTAGTGAACCAGTGAGTTTCCAGGCATCACTGCAAAGTTTAGGCCTCGGTCGAGTTGCCGAAAAGCCAGAGCCGGCAAAGACGGGCAAATACATTGGTATCGCGGTTACGTTATTTGGGATCGTTTTTCTTTCGCTCGTGGTGATCCTGATAATGTTTGCGAGCGTCGGCGTCATTCCTGCGATAATTGCGTCGATCATCGCATTTGTGCCGGCTATCATTTATCTGATGCCTCTCGTTTGGCTCGATCGCTACGATCCGGAGCCGCTGTGGCTTTTGGCCCTTGCCTTTTGTTGGGGTGCGCTCGTTGCCGTCGTCGTATCGTTCGTTATCAATACAGTTCTTGGCACGGCGGTTGGTATCGCAGTCTCGCCGGATGCCGGCGAAGCCGTCGGAGCAGTAATGTCCGCACCGATCTTCGAAGAAGGCTCCAAAGGCCTCGGGCTCATCATCTTGCTTGTTTTCTTTCGGCGATATTTCGATGACATTCTTGACGGAATCATTTTCGCAGGCGTCATCGCTCTTGGGTTTGCGACGGTTGAAAATGTTCTCTATTACGGTAGAGCGTTAGGTAACGGCGGATTGGTAGGACTTGTGCTCCTGTTCATCCTTCGCGGAATCGTGTCACCATTTGCGCACGTTACGTTTACCTCGATGACTGGCATCGGGTGCGGTATCTCGCGCGAATCACATAACAAACTTATTAGATTTTTGGCCCCGGTCGGCGGTTACGTTCTGGCGGTAGCACTTCATGCTATGTGGAATGCCCTCGCCGGGTATAGTGCGAATCTTTTTCATTCATTCGGCTTTGGGCCATGTTTTGCTATGGGACCGTTGGAAGGCGTGTGTTCGTTCATGATCAGCTATTGCATTTTACAGATCCCGCTTTTCTGCTTGATCGTCGGTTTTGCCTTGTACATCATGCGACGGCAAAACCGGATACTTAAAGATATGCTCGCTATCGACATCGCACACGGGTTGATCACTCCGGAATTAGGCGTAATCGTAACATCTGCATTTAAGAGCTCGGCTTGGTTGGTCGGAGGAATTTTTGCGGGGAAATACAAAGCACGCAGCCGTTATCTTCGAGCCGTCGGCAAACTCGGCCTCAGTTATTGGCACATCCAACGAGCAACCGCAGCCCAAGGACAGACCGGGAGCTTTCAGCAAAATCCGATCCTTCGCGAAGAAGTGCTGAAGTGGCGGGATCATGTCTAGTGAATAGTTAATAGTGAAAAACAAAATGGACAGTGAGGAATGAACAACTGTTCACTATTCACTGTCCACTGTTTTTTGGTAGGCCGAGCAGGGATCGAACCTGCGACCCACGGATTAAGAGTCCGTTGCTCTACCGACTGAGCTATCGACCCAAAAGC
>CAZGSC010000151.1:0-8222 GCA_964528325.1 uncultured Chloracidobacterium sp.
TTTACAGATTTCCATATATCTCTTAACGAACTGCCAACTCTCTCTCACGAAGATATTTCAGCCGGTCGCGAATCTCGGCAGCCTGTTCGAATTTCATCTCTTTGGCAGCGTTGCGCATGTCGGCTTCGAGCTGCTGTATCGTTTCTTTAAGCTGTTTTGGCGAATACTCTTCGAATGAATCGAGATCGAGCGGTATCTTGAAGTAGTCGGCCTCATACGCAGTGACCAAGGTCGCGTCGATCGATTTGATGATCGTCGTCGGCGTTATGCCGTGTTCGGCATTATATTCTTCTTGAATTTTTCGACGCCGCTCGGTCTCACTGATCGCGTATTCCATTGATCTTGTGATCTTGTCGGCATACAGAATGGTTTTTCCATCAGCATTTCTAGCTGCGCGGCCCATCGTTTGAATTAGTGAACTCTGCGAACGCAAGAACCCTTCCTTATCAGCGTCAAGGATCGCAACTAACGAAACTTCCGGCAGGTCGAGGCCCTCGCGAAGCAAATTAATGCCTACCAGTACATCGTATTCGCCCCGGCGAAGGTCCCGCAAAATTTTGATGCGTTCGAGCGTAACAATATCGCTGTGCAAGTACCTGACCTTCACTCCAACCTCGGCAAAATACTCGCTCAGATTTTCGGACATTCGTTTGGTTAACGTCGTGACCAGTACGCGTTCGTTTCGCTCGGCGCGTTGACGGCATTCTTCTAGAAGATCGTCGATCTGGCCTTTTACGGGCCTGACCTCAACGATCGGATCGAGCAAACCCGTCGGTCGAATGATCTGCTCGATGACCTCGCCGCCGGTCTTGGTCAATTCATAAGGCCCGGGCGTGGCGGAAACATAGATCGTTTGCCCGACACGTTCTTCGAACTCCTGAAAATTCAGCGGCCTGTTGTCTTTAGCAGACGGCAGCCTGAAGCCGTATTCGACCAGAGTTCCCTTTCGCGACTGATCGCCTTTGAACATCGCCCCGAGCTGCGGTACGGTCTGGTGTGATTCGTCGATCACCATAAGTGAATCAGGCGGCAGATAATCAAGAAGCGTTGGCGGCGGTTCACCAGACTTTTTGCCGGTCAGATGCCGCGAATAATTCTCGATCCCGCGGCAAAAGCCCATTTCCTTGATCATTTCGAGATCGTACATCGTCCGCTGATGCAGACGCTGTGCCTCAACGATCTTGCCCTCTTTGACAAGAAATTCTTCATGCGTTTCGAGTTCAGCTCGGATCGTCTGGATCGCGCGTTTGATGACCGGTCGCGACATCACATAGTGAGTTTTCGGATAGATCGGAACTCGAGAATCGTGCTTCTTAATGACCTCGCCCAGCAACGGATCGATCGTATATATCGAATCGATCTCATCGCCCCAAAATTCGATGCGATAAGCCTGATCCTGATAACTCGGATACAACTCGACCACGTCACCGCGGACGCGAAAAACACCGCGGTCAAAATCGATATTCACGCGTTCATATTGAAGCTCGACCAGCTTTTGCAAAAACTCTTCGCGCTTGATCTTCATTCCGGGCTCGATAAAAACCAGCATCCCGAAATACGCATCAGGATCGCCAAGGCCGTAAATGCACGACACGGATGCGACGACGATAACATCTCGCCGCTCGAAAAGCGCGCGCGTTGCCGACAGACGCAAACGGTCTATTTCTTCATTGACCGTCGCCTCTTTTTCTATATAAAGATCGGCCGCGGGAACGTAAGCTTCGGGCTGGTAATAATCGTAATACGAAACAAAATACTCGACAGAGTTTTCGGGAAAGAAGGTTTTGAATTCCTGATAAAGCTGCGCAGCAAGCGTCTTATTGTGGGCAAGCACAAGCGTTGGCCGCTGAGTTTTTTCGATCACGTTGGCGATCGTAAACGTTTTGCCGCTGCCCGTTATGCCGAGGAGTACCTGATCTTTGACACCGTCGTTTAGCCCTTCAACGATCTGTCTGATCGCTTCCGGCTGGTCGCCCTTCGGCGTATTTTCAGAAATGAGACGAAATTGCACTGTTCAATCATAAACCAAACAGTGCAAATTAGAAAAGCGCCGCAGGGTTAAAATTGGCTCTTTTCTATTTATTTATGATGGTTGATATCTTGGTGCGAAGTGCGTCGTATGTTTCGTGCAGAGCATTACTGCGGGCCGCGTAAATATCCGTTATCAATCGAGAATCAGAAGGCCGAAAGGCCCGAAGCATTATGTCTCGATTTCTAATCTGTCCTATCGCTACTTGCCGGAAATAATAGGATCACACTGCACTCTTAGCGGCAACTTTGAGACTCTTTATGACGTCCTGGGCCCTGTCGAACACAGCCCTGGAGCAAGAGCCATCGCGGACCAATTCGTTAAGGCCGTCCAAAGACCTTTCATCCTTGATAGCTTTTAATACGTGAAGAAGTGCGTATTTTACTCGCTCATCCCTATGACTACGGATCGCTTCAAATATTTCGTTGTGTTCACCGGCTCGGATCATAAGTGCCGCAAGCGTAAACGCCTCGTATGCGACTTTTAGGTCCTCATGAACCAGACGCTCAAGCGATTTAGCCGCAATTCCCGACTCAACGGCAGCTCGAACTGCCTGACGCATCCGGAACTCGTCTCGCGTTTCGATAATTCGCCTCCAGGCTGCAGACCGGTCAAAATTCAGGCGGAAAAGTCCGCGTGCAGCCGCTGCTCGTACCTCGCGTGTCGGATCGGCGCAGGCTAACAGGATGGCTTCAAACACGGATTCATGATCAAAATCGGCCAGAACCGTAACTGCTTTGGCACGCAGACTGGACGAAAGATCGTAAAGAGCCATCTGCGATAGTGCGTCAACAGAATTCCATGTCCTGAATGCGGCGAGAACTTTTATCGAGACGTCGCGGACGGATTCATCGTCTTCGACGTCGGGGTTCGTCTGCTCGATGGCGTCCAACAAGGCCTTCGCATTGGATACCTGAAGCGGCTCAAAAGATTTAGGCGGCATCAGATCCCCGAATGAATTGATCGGAAGCTGCGCATACTGCAGCATTTTCATCTTTTCCTGAAAAGCCTTTGTATCAGCAGGTGACTCGTGAGCTAATGAATTTTTGGCGGCAGCACCGGGAGAATTGGTGTCAGACTTTTTTAGTCCATAGGTTATGTTCTGCGATTTTGGTGCTGATCTCTTTGTTTTTCGCAGCCACTCAAGCTCTTTATCCGCATCGACATCGTTGGTGTCAAAACCATCGCTGTCGAAGTAATTTGAATTATTGCCGCCGTTTTTGGCCTCGAACTGTTCGATGTTCTGCTTGTTTTGCTTCCAAAAGTAATACACAACACCGAGCGAGGCAAGAATGATCAAGATGATCACATACGGCCATACACCTGCCGATGAAGCCTGCTCCGAATCGACCGGTGGCTTCGACTGAGCAATACTATTCACAACAAGGGTTGTCGCGAACAGAATTACACCGGCGATGCGGCTGCTGCTTTTATATTGGCGTTTCATCAGATCGATTTGCGGGACAATCCGTATTCGGATGAGTGGACGGTACTTTGCGGAAAGACTGGAGACATTTCCGATCACTCGGAAAGCCGTTTACTAGTATGCACTGTTTTGTCAGATTTGTCACCACAATTTTCAACAACGTTCATAAATTTACAACAATTTCTTAATTCCAGAAAATTTGATGACCTCAACCTTTACCAAACGCGGTCCCCGTAATAAAGTTGTCCTAAAGGCTTCTTCTGAAATCCACTTTATGACAGGCGTAAACATCATTTTTGAGTCCGACATACCCGGACTTAGACTTTTGCATCGCGGAAAGGTCCGTGACGTCTATGAGATCGACGAGGAGCGGATATTGTTAGTCGCTTCAGACCGGATCTCGGCCTTCGACTGCATACTGCCGACCTTGATTCCTGAAAAGGGCCGAATTCTGACCCAGATCTCAGCATTTTGGTTTGATCGTCTCCGGTCCATCGTGGCCAATCACCTTATTTCGGCTGATCTTGATGAAATACCTGAGATACCTGCAGGACATGAAGAATTACGCGGCCGCTCGACGCTCGCCCGACGTACCCAGGTTTTTCCGGTGGAATGCGTTGTTCGTGGCTTTCTTGAAGGCTCCGCATGGAAAGATTATCTCGCGACCGGCACGATCTGCGGACATGAACTTCCGTCCGGTTTGCGACAATGCGAAATGCTGCCTGAACCGATTTTCACCCCTGCGACCAAGGCCGCGACCGGTCACGATGAAAATATCGATTTCGATCTTTTTTGCGATATTGTCGGGCCGGAGACAGGACGTCGCCTGCGAAATATTTCGCTCGAGATCTATACAAGCGCCTCGATGTTCGCATCGCACATCGGAATACTCATCGCGGACACGAAATTCGAATTCGGCCGCGACCAAGATGGCAATATCCTGCTTATCGACGAGGTCTTGACGCCTGATTCTTCGCGATTCTGGGCTGCTGACACTTACGAACCCGGCCACGCCCAACCCTCATTCGACAAGCAGTTCGTCAGGGAATACCTCGAAACCCTCGATTGGGACAAAACACCTCCTGCCCCACCGTTGCCAAGCGAGGTCGTCGAGGCAACTTCGCAAAGGTACTTGCAAGCCTACAAACTCCTAACCGGCCGTGAACTGTCAGAATTTTGATCATCTATCAGCCAACTATCTGGTAAACTGCTTAGTCTAAGGTGTAAAGTTATGAAAATATTTTCGGTTTCATGTCTAATTATTCTGCTGTTGTCGATCAGTTCTTTCGCCCAAAAAGGCCCGGCTGCAAAGGCCCCGCCCGAAAAAACAGTTGCAGCCGCCGACAACAGTCCCCTTGATTTGGCAAAAGCCGCTGTTACCGCACATGGCGGCGACAAGCTCAAGAGCATGAAGTCACTCATCCTTCGGGGCTCAGTCGATGTTTCCGGGGCATTCCCAATGATCATCCCGGCAACATTTATGCTTGCGATCTCCGGCGATAAATACGTCTTCGAATTAAATAATCCGATCCAGCCGCTGAAGCAGATTTCCGACGGAAGACAGACGTCCTCGAGCGGTTACCAACTGCCGCCAGCGACGAGTCTTGGTTTTCCGCTGCTGGCCAGGATCGGTGAAACAGGTTTCTTGGTTGCGGCTCTTCCCGAAGCAAGAAAGAACAAAAAGGGTTTCCGCGTTACAACGTCTGAAGGATTTTTTACTGATTTTTTTATTGATGAAAAGACCGGCCAGATCAAGGGCTACGAGTCCGCTTACGACGTTGACGGCCGTATCGTGACCACCTCAGTCGAGATCGATGAGTTTCAAACTGTCGAGGGTGTAATAGTTCCTAAGAGATATTCGCAGAGGTTCGATCTGGGCCAGATGACCGCTTACGCAAACTTCAAGACAAAGGAGATCCTGGTCAATTCCCAGATCGACGACAGCTTCTTTGCGATCTCTAAGTAATGTTCAATGCACGAAAGTTATGCAGGGTTGCGGAGTGCCAGTGTACTATGCAACCCGGCAACTCACTTCGCAAATCGGCTAAATTTCCACCAGTCTATCGTTTCTCGCAGGCCTTCTTCCAAACCAACCAAAACCGAGTAGTCGAGACACTCTATCGCACGCCTGTTATCAGCCTGTGAGTGTTTTACGTCGCCGCTGCGGGCCGGTTGATGATCGGCGGCGACTTGCGGTGTTCCGGTTATCGTTTTTAGAATGGCCAGCAGCTCATTGAGCGTGATACGTTCGCCGTTAGCAACATTTATCGTTTCACCAAAACCAACATTCGTCTGAGCAGCCTTAATGTTGGCGTTAACGACATTTGAGATATAGGTAAAATCGCGAGATTGCTCGCCGTCACCGTAGATCACGGGTGCCTTTCCTGTCAGCAGTGCATCAATAAAACGCGAGATCACGCCGGAGTACATCGACGCCGGATTTTGCCTTGGGCCGAACACGTTAAAATACCTGAGCGAGATCGTTTCGAGGCCGTAAACGTTATTGAAAGCTCGGCAATAAAATTCGCCGGTCAGCTTGGCAACGGCGTAAGGCGAAAGCGGATCGGGCCGCATGGTCTCGACCTTTGGCAGCACAGGCTGGTCTCCATAAGCAGAACTCGATGCAGCGTAAATAAACCTCTTTACACCTGCGTTCTTTGCTTTGTTAAGCAGAGCGAATGTACCGTCGACACATACGCGGTGCGTCTCAGCAGGATCTTCAACCGAGCGTGGAACGCTCGGAAGAGCCGCTTCGTGAAATACGATCTCCGCACCCTCGATAGCCTCGCTAAGAGCAGCATCATCGTTGATATCGCCCTCGACAAATTCAAAATCACCCTTGATATCTTCGAGATTTTCACGAAAGCCGGTCGACAGATCATCGATGATAGATACACGGGCACCTTGCCGGATCAACTCTTCGGCGAGATTTGATCCGATGAATCCTGCACCACCCGTGACTAGAACTTTGCTTGTAAACGACATTCCTGTCTAATCTTAGCGACCGACGCCGACATATTCAAAACCAAGCTCCCGCATATCGTCAGGCTCGTATACGTTGCGGAGGTCCACTATCTTCGAAGCCTTCAATAGTTTCTTTACCTTTTCCATATCGAGAGCTCTGAACTGGTTCCACTCGGTGATGATGACCATCATATCCGCGCCGGTGATAGCATCGTATTCATCGACGGCGTATTCGATCTCAGGCAGGACGTGCTTCGCTTCGGCCATGGCGACCGGATCGTAAGCTTTAATGGAGGCTCCGCGTTTTACCAACTCTTTGATAATGTCGGTCGCGGGTGATTCGCGCATATCGTCGGTCTCGGGCTTGAACGAGAGGCCGAGAACACCGATCTGCTTTCCGGTAAGGCCGCCGGCCATTTTCTCGATCTTAGGGATCATTGCGTCACGCTGCCGCTCGTTCGCCTCTATAACTGCGTCGACGATCAACGTTTCGACTCCGAACTGATCGGCAACGGTCGTCAATGCCCGCGTGTCCTTTGGAAAACACGAACCGCCGTAGCCGGGTCCCGGATGCAAAAACTTGCGGCCAATGCGATTGTCCATTCCCATGCCGCGGGCGACATCGTGAACGTCGCAGCCGATCGCATCGCAAAGGTTGGCGATCTCATTAATAAACGTGATCTTGGTCGCGAGAAATGCATTCGCAGCATATTTGATAAGCTCCGCCGCCTCGAGCGAGGTAATAATGATCGGAGTTTCGATAAGGTAAAGCGGCCGATAGAGATCCTTCATCACCTCGATGGCTCGCGTCTCGTTACTGCCGATAACAACGCGGTCGGGACGCATAAAGTCGGTGATCGCAGCTCCTTCGCGCAGAAATTCCGGATTGGACGCAACGCCGAATTCAGTCGGATTGGCCAGGTTTTCGCTGACAAATTCTCTAAGCCATTTTCCCGTTCCCACAGGAACGGTCGATTTTGTAACCAAAACCTTATAGCCGTTCATTGCATCGGCAACGTCCTTAGCAGCCTGTTGGTAATAGCTCATATCCGGCGTGCCGTCTTCGCGAGGCGGAGTTCCGACTGCAAGAAAGACGACCAGAGCTTTTTCGACAGCGCTTTTGATATCCGTCGTGAAGTGAAGGCGGCCCGCCTCAACATTCTTCTCGACAATCGTATCCAAACCGGGCTCATAGATGGGAATTATGCCCTGATTCAGCTTATCGACCTTAGAAATATCGACATCAACACAAGTGACATCAACACCAAATTCCGCAAAACAGGCTCCTGTAACCAAACCAACGTAACCTGTGCCAATAACAGCTATATTCATAACTTATAAAAATAACAGTAATATCTATCTTGTTCCAGAATTCACAAGTATAAACAAAATTATGCGGGCCATATGTAAAAACATGACCCGCACTTCGGTACAAGAGAAAATATCTTATCAGCGAGTGGTACTGATAATAGGACCGCCGCTGCCTGACGTATCATCTTCCTGAGTAGCAAGGAAAATTGCAACACCGGCACCGCCTGCCGCTAACAGAAGCAGCCAAGGCAGCCCAGCGACAGCAGGTCCCGGGACTGAATTAGGACGCAGGCAGGGTGCACAGCCTTTCTGAACTAGATTGCCCGCAACAGCAGATGTTCCGGCAACGACTTGTTTGTCAGTCGAACCGATCTTCATCGTGACAAGGCCCGTGGTCGTGTCAACGTGTGTATGTGAACATTCGACCTGAACGAGGAAATTGTCGGCCTGCGACGAATCCGCGATCACCGTCGTGTCCCTTGTAGTAACAGT
>CAZGSC010000152.1:0-8171 GCA_964528325.1 uncultured Chloracidobacterium sp.
TACATCATTTCCCTGCCGCGATCAAAGGATTTTATTTCGAGGTCGATCCCGAACGTCCTGAATGTGCCCTCGGTATCGACCTGCTCGCCCCCGAAGGCTACGGTGAGATCATCGGCGGCGGCGAACGTGCCGCTTCGCTCACCTATCTCGAAGAGCAGCTAAAACACCACGGCCTCGATCAGGCGACATTCGAATGGTATCTCGACCTTCGCCGCTACGGCAGCGTCCCGCACGCCGGTTTCGGCATGGGCATCGAACGCTGCACCGCCTGGATGGCCGGCATCGAACACGTGAGAGAGACGATTCCGTTTCCGAGGATGTTGTATAGACTGAAGCCATGATTAAAAAATGTCATTCTCTAGTCTAATTTTCTTTATGGTCCTTCTTGTCGTGGGACAGCTGATTCTTATGCATGGACGCGGATTACCGAATTGGCAAGAGGAGGAGGAGTGTTTCCAAAATGAAATACTTCATGGACAGCCCGGTTTCCGGAGAGCTCGTGCAATTTTAGGAGGAATTATTCTTATGATTGCAGGAGTCATAGGCATTATTTCAACAATCTTCTCTGGTTAATACCATTGATTCATTACGATGCACACCTACAACGCAACAATTTCGTGGAAAACCGACTCACTGGAGTCGTTCACTACTAATAAATACACTCGCGGTCACGAGTGGTCGTTTGACGGAGGCGTGACTGTGCCGGCGTCGTCTTCGCCGCATGCGGTGCGGGTGCCGTTTTCGGTTGAGGCGGCGGTTGACCCGGAAGAGGCTTTGGTGGCATCGACTGCGTCGTGTCATATGCTTACCTTTTTATGGCTTGCGGCAAAGGCAGGATTCAACATCGAATCATACACAGACAACGCGGTTGGCGAGATGTCTCCGTCAGAAAACGGAAGTCAATGGGTCTCAAAGATCACGCTTGATCCGCAGATCGTTTGGATCGGCAACGAGCCTTCCGCGGAACAGCTTGCCGACCTGCATCACCACGCCCACGAGGGCTGCTATATTGCAAACTCGATCAAGTCGGAGATCGTCATTCGGTCAGAACCGGGAGCGATAGCGACCGGGTCATAGTATGAACTCAGAGATCACATGCGACGACCTTGACGAGGCTATCGAGCGGTATCGGGGCGATGGCTACCGGCTCGATATGATCAAGCCCGCCGACGCTCCGCGTGAGGCATTGTTGTCAAAGGAAGGCGAGGTCGTGAGGCTCGTGTTAGAGAACCACCCCGCGGCTGAAGCCGCACCCCTCCTTCGTAAGGAGGGGAACTGGATAATAGGCCGAGCCGGTATGGAATACCGCGATCTGATGACGGACCGCATGGACGGAACTATGGCTGTTTCGCACATTCGGTTGACCAGGGACGGTGAAGTGCCGGATTACGTGCATTTTCATAAAGTCGAGTTTCAGATGATCCGTTGTATCAAAGGCCGGATCAAAGTTGTCTATGAGGACCAGGGCGAACCTTTCTGGCTTACCAGCGGCGATTGGGTTATCCAACCGCCTGAGATCCGCCATCGTGTGCTATATGCAGAAGCAGGAGCGGAAGTCATAGAAGTTTCAATGCCGGCTGAGCACGAAACGTGGGTTGATCACGATCTTACACTGCCCACAGATGAATTCAGGCCTGACCGCGATTTCAACGGACAGCGATTTGTCCGCTTCATCGCGCCGAAGTCATAATGTTGCTATGCAAAATTGTCTTTCCATCATTAAAAAGGGTTTTTTGATCCTCTTACTCCTATTGCCCGCAGCGACCCGCGGCACGGCGCAGCAGCCGATCAAAGATCTCGAACCAACGGTCATTCTGATCTCTCTTGACGGTTTTCGGTACGATTATCTCGACAAATATCATCCGCCGACCTTGACCGCACTGGCGAAAGGCGGCGTGCGGGCCAAGTGGATGATCCCGTCGTTCCCGACCAAGACCTTTCCAAATCACTACACGATCGCAACCGGCCTTTATCCCGAACATCACGGCATTGTGGAGAACAATGTCTATGATTTTGGCGAAGTCTTTAAGATGGACGACCATGACAAAGTCCGCGATCCGAAGTGGTGGTGGGGCGAGCCGATCTGGGTGACGGCTGAAAAACAGGGACAGCGTGCGGCATCATATTTTTTTGTCGGCACCGAGGCAAAGATCGAGGATGTTTATCCGACATACTGGCGCAACTATAATGGCAGGGTGCCTAACGCCATGCGCGTTGACAGCGTGCTCAACTGGCTCGACGAGCCGGCAGAAAAACGCCCAACGATGCTCGCGATGTACTTCTCGATCACCGATGACGTTGGTCACGAGTTTGGCCCGGATTCGGAGGAGATAAAATACGCGGTTTGGGAAGCAGACAGCTATATTAAACGGCTGATGGACGGCTTAAAAGCACGCAAAATCGACAAGAAAGTCAACGTTATTATTGTTGCCGATCACGGCATGGCGAATGTGAATATCAAGAACGCCACTTTCCTTGACGATCACTTCGACTTTGACTTGGCGGAAAAGATCTTATGGACGAACGAGATCGTGCAGATCTTTCCGAACAAAGGCAAGACTGACGTGATATTTGACAAGATCAAAGACCTTGTCCACACGACCTGCTGGAAAAAAGAAAGTATTCCCGCGCGTCTTAATTACAACGAAGGCAGGCGCATCGCACCGATCATCTGCTCAAGCGAAGAGGGCTGGCTGACCACAAATCACAAACGCTATAACGATTGGTACAAAGATCTGGATGATCTTGATCATCTGCGAGGAGCTCACGGTTATGACAATAAATACCAGTCGATGATGGCGACCTTTATTGCACATGGTGAGGCGTTCAAGAAAGGTTATTTAGCAGAGCCTTTCGAAAATGTTGAGGTCTACAATCTGATGTGTAAGATCCTAAATCTAAAACCCGCCAAAAATGATGGAAACCTTGAACGGGTCAAGGTGTTATTGAAGTAGTTGGTTCTGACCGAATGGTCAGCACGACGATCTCGGGCGGAACCATAAATCTTAATGGGAGCCAGCTAGTTCCGATACCGCTAGTCACAAACATATCTACGCCTTTGTCAATTATGTGGCCGTAAGCATATTTCTGGCCAAAACCGGAAGGTACGACCATTCTGCCAAGAATCGGCAGCCACACCTGTCCACCGTGTGTGTGTGCGGCGAGAATCAGCCTCAGATCGGAAGAGACCGAATATTCACCGGCAACCACCGGCAGAATATCCGGGCTGTGCTGGAGGACGATGAGATCACCTGTTCCTGTTGTATTCAAATATTTTTTAGAATCTGCTGAAATTCGCAGCCAACCGCCGGACAATTTCAAATGGTCCTTCATTCCAAATATACGAATTCTCTGCCCGTCCTTTTCAATAGCTGAAACTTCGTTTTGCAAAACTTTATAACCGTTAGAGCCAAGTGCGGCGGCAACACGGTCATCGTCGTAATCACCGTCGTGATTGCCAAGCACAGCAAACACTCCGTAGGTGGTCTTAATACCGGCTAGATTCGACGCGATGGTTTCTATGGGCATACGAAGACTGCCGTCGCTTCTTTCCGAAACATAGTCGCCGAGCATCACTACGACATCTGCGTTTTGCTCATTGATCTTTGTAACGATCTTACGAATATTTTCCTCGGTACCGCCGTTCGATCCGCCGTGTATGTCACTGATCATTACGATCTTCAACCCGTCGAATGCAGGGTTCCAGTTTTTGATCTTCATCGTCTCGAATGTGACAGCAAGACGGTTGGGTTCAATGAAATATGAATATACGAGGCAGCCCAGAGACACCAGGCTGATCACAGCTAAGCCATACATCAGCTTTGTTTTCATTGGTTTTTGTACTCAGTGATTTTCTGGGACGACCTAATCGAAATATTCGCCCCAACGCTCATCAACCAGCTTCACAATATCTTCGCGGGGCTCAACCTCGTTGGGATACCACGGTTTCATTCGAGCATCTATTACGATTGGAGATGTGTAGCCTATGTGATTGTTTTGTGTCGTAACTTCTTTTGCAAAGATATCTGTCGCCGGATTGAAACGCGTCCAGGTCGCCCACAGGAATTTTTCGGTCGATTTGGCAACATCTGCATCGTCGTGAATGACGACAATCTGCCAATCGTCGAATTTGCCCGACTTGGCAATACGCTCGGCCATATCTTTGTCTGTTGTATATGGATCGCCTTCAGCAATAAGACAGCCGCCGCAAAAGGGCTCGGCCCGCCTTATACCGGACGGAAGATCGCCGCGAAATTCACGTGCTAACTCCCTTTTTGCATCTCCTAAACCCATCAGTATGGCCTTACTTCCGTGATTGATCTTGCCGCTCGCGTAATCGAGCGTGTCGAAGGCCGTATGGCTGAAGATAAACAGATCATGCTGCCAATCGGAGCGGGCAAGGATGTGTTCAAAAAGCGATTTGAAATTTCGCAGATCTTGCGGCGTGTCCGTTAGCAAAAGAAATTTAGTCAATGTAAGCTGGCCTTCACCGAGAATACGAAACCCAGCAGAGAGAGCTTCGCGTCCATACCGCTCTCTAACGACGGCGGCAGCGAGCGAATGAAAACCAGTTTCGCCGTAACTCCACAGATCGCGGACCACCGGCATCACAAGTGGGAATAATGGCGACAATAGCTCCTGCAAATAATCGCCGATAAAAAAATCTTCCTGACGAGGCTTGCCTACAACTGTCGCCGGAAAGATCGCGCCTTTGCGGTGAAAGACAGCATCGGCATTGAAGACAGGATAATCATGCAAGAGCGAATAATATCCGTAGTGATCTCCAAACGGACCCTCTGGCTTTCGTTCGTGTGGTGGAACGTGGCCGCATATAGCAAACTCTGCCTCTGCGATCAGGCGATGTCGATCGACGCCGAGTGGATTTGCGGCAGTTTCGATCTTGCCGTCAGCCAGTAGCGACGCAAGCATCAATTCCGGCAAGCCCTCAGGCAATGGTGCGATTGCCGAGAGTATCATTGCCGGAGCACCGCCGAGAAAGACTGTTACCGGTAAGGCTTTGTTTTGCTGTTCAGCTTCGAAATAGTGAAACCCACCGCCTTTGCCTATCTGCCAATGCATGCCGGTCGTTGTTGCATCATATCGCTGCATGCGGTACATACCCAGATTGTGTTTGCCGGTCGTCGGACTCTCAGTATAAACAAGCGGCAGCGTATTAAAATGCCCACCGTCCTCGTGCCAAAGCTGTAAAAAAGGTAATTTCTCGAGATCGACAACAGATTGTCTGCTTTCGAGTATCGGAGCGTTTTGCGTATTTTTCGTGCCGAGCTTAAAAGCAGAAAATGCGAGATCGCGATATTCCCAAAGCTTATTCAACTTTGGCGGCAAAAGATTCTCCGCCGCTTCAACCGCTCGCCTGACAAATTCCAAAGGCTTTTTGCCAAACGCGAGATCGATGCGTTTATTCGTGCCGAAAAGATTTGTAACAACCGGAAATACCGAACCTTTTACATTCGTAAAAAGTAAAGCCATGCCCTGGCTATCGATAACACGACGATGTATCTCGGCAATCTCAAGATGCGGATCGACTTCAGCCGTGATCTCGACGATCTCATTTTCCCGACGAAGCAAATCAATAAATGAACGTAAGTTCTTATGCATTCCTAAGATCAGAAAAAGATTTACCACAGAGGACACCGAGAGCACAGAGTAAATTCATGTCATTATCTCTGTGACCGCGGTGTCCACGGTGGTAATAAAACTAATTATAATCGTAAAATCCTTTGCCGCTCTTGCGGCCGAGCCAACCGGCATCAACATATTTTTTGAGTAGTGGGCTCGGACGGTATTTGGGGTCACCAAGGCCTTCATGTAATACATTAAGAATTGCAAGGCAAACATCTAAGCCAATGAAGTCTGCAAGCGTCAACGGACCCATTGGATGGTTCATACCCAGTTTCATTATCTCGTCTATGGATTCCTTGGTTGCGACGCCTTCATGCAGAGCAAAAATAGCCTCGTTGATCATTGGCATCAGCACTCGATTTGATACAAATCCCGGATAATCGTTACATTCGACGGGCACTTTGCCTAGTTTTTCTGACAGGTCCTTTACTTTGGCGTAAGTTTCGTCCGAGGTTGCTATGCCGCGTATGACCTCGACCAGTTTCATTAGAGGAACCGGATTAAAGAAATGCATTCCAATGACCTTATCGGGGCGCTTAGTGGTTGCGGCGATCTTTGTGATCGAGATCGAGGAAGTGTTTGAGGAAAGGATCGCGTCAGACAAAGTTATCTGATCGAGTTTTTCGAAAATCTGTTTCTTTATTTCAAAATTTTCCGATGCTGCCTCGACGATCAACGAACAGTCTTTCACTTCGTTAATATCAGTTGTTCCCTTTATTCGGCCGAGTATTTCCGTCTTTTGATCCTCGGTCATCGTTTCCTTTTTTACAAAACGATCGAGGCTCTTGCCGATATTCGCTAAGCCACGTTCGACGAATTCCATAGTTACGTCGCAAAGTACAACGTCCAAACCTGTACTCGCGGCCGTTTGGGCAATGCCGTTGCCCATTGTGCCAGCACCTATAACTCCGATCAATTCACTCATTTTGATAACGTCCTTTTTTATTAAAGTATTGAAAGTAAAATAAGAATTTATCGAAAAGTCGCGCCTAAAACAAACGAGCGGCCTGATTTAATCTTCAGACCGCTCATTAACCTGGTCGCTGTCGCTCCCTGTTCTGACGCTTGTTTTTTACTGCCAGCTATTAGGCGGAGGAGGCGGCGCAAAATTGCCACTCACCAACTGACTTCTGTAAGTTGCATCCTCAAAGTATCGCTTGCCTTCATCGCTGAAAAGAAAGACCAGCCCAAAGACACCGATAGCAGTCCCGAATGGAAAAGATAAGCACGCCATGATAGACGCGATCAGTGCCCAAATGCGTGCCCACGGCTTATTTTTGCGGAGACCGTAACCGGCAATGATCTTTGGCACTGAAAAAAGAAGCGTAAAGATGAGCACAAAAACAAAAACTACCATGATAATGCCCATTATCAATTCCGGCGGCGGGTCACCTGCTTTTTGTGGGGCTGCAGTAAAGATAAACCCGAAAAGAGCAATGTAAATGACCGCGATGATCGCGATGACCAGAATATTAAAAGCCGTAAACAACCAAAAGAAAAGCCCGAGTAAACGAGCTTTGTCATGAGCATTCATAAAAGTTATCCCTCACCAGAATATCTTACGAAAGCAGGTCAAATTTGTTCTAAAAATCAAACTAATCGCGTTCAACAGCCATTGCGACCGAATTGCCTCCGCCTAAGCAAAGAGCTGCGACACCGCGTTTAACACCTCGTCTTTTCATCTCGTAAAGAAGCGTTGTCAAAACACGTCCGCCGGAATTACCGATAGCGTGTCCGAGTGCGACGGCTCCGCCATTGACATTGACCTTTTCCATATCGAGGCCGAGTTCTTTCATAACGCCCAGGGCTTGAACGGAGAATGCTTCGTTGAGCTCAAACAGATCAACATCTTTCATATCCCAACCTGCTTTTGCAAGCACGTTTTGAACGCCCTTCACAGGAGCCATCATGATCAGTTTCGGCTCGATGCCGGACGTTGCCGATGCAACCACACGGCCAAGCGGTTCAATGCCAAGGCTCGTTGCGTTTTCGGCTGAAGTGACAACCAACGCCGATGCACCATCGTTCACACCCGGAGCGTTGCCGGCGGTAACAGTTCCGCCGTCTTTCTTGAAAGCCGGACGTAATTTGGCGAGACTCTCAACCGTTGTTTCGGGCCGAACCGGTTCGTCGTAATCCAAAACGATCGGATCGCCTTTCTTTTGCGGGATCTCGATCGCGGCCAATTCATCTTTAAAGCGGCCTTCTTGTTGTGCTTCGTGGGCTTTGCGATGTGAGTGAAACGCAAAATTGTCCTGCTCTTCACGTGAGATCTGGCATGTTTCAGCCACAAGTTCGCCGGTATTGCCCATATGCCAATTCTCGAACGGGCACCAGAGACCATCGTGGATCATCAGATCGACAACCGACTGGTTTCCCATTTTGTAACCATCACGAGCTCCGGGCAATGCGTATGGAATATTCGACATCGACTCCATTCCGCCAGCGACTACGTATTCTGCATCGCCCAGTTGAACGGCCTGAGAAGCCAACGCCACCGCCCGCAACCCTGAGCCGGCCGACGACGA
>CAZGSC010000153.1:0-8161 GCA_964528325.1 uncultured Chloracidobacterium sp.
AGCCGACGGTGAGGCCGAGGAATTTGTGAATGCGGCCCATCCATTCCGCGTCGCGCGAAGCGAGATAATCGTTGACCGTAACGACATGAACGCCGCGTCCAGTGAGGCCGTTCAAGTAAGACGGCAAAGTTGCGACAAGCGTTTTACCTTCACCGGTTCGCATCTCGGCGATGCGGCCCTGGTGCAACGCAACACCGCCGATCATCTGCACGTCGAAGTGCCGCATTCCTGTAACGCGACGCGAGCCTTCGCGAACCGTCGCATAAGCCTCGGGCAGTATCTCACTAAGAATTTCCTGCTCGGCCTTGCGGCGTTCCTCTTTGTTATCGATGCCCTCGATACGGTTAGCTATCGCTTCTTTGAATTTCGTTGTTTGGGCTTGTAACTGCTCATCCGAAAGTTTTTCAAGCTTCGGTTCCCAAGCGTTGATCTCGGCAATGATCGGCTTAACATTCTTCAAAAAAATGTCGCTGCTCGACCCGAAGATCTTCTTTACTATTTTGTCTGCAAAACTGTTAACTGCCATATTTTCCTCTTTGGTAAGAGTTACGCGTTTACGCGTGAACCCACCGAATCTTAAGATTGCGCTATCGCGTCTAAAGACGCAACTCTTACGGGTAATTGCCTGATGAAAATGGCGAGGGATTGAAAAGATCGATTTACTCGCCGCTACTTTGCGTTAGAAGCAAGCAGCGAGTCGAGCGAGCCGCGAGGAAGGCGAGTGACAATAATAACTTGAGGTCCATTGGCGGACACATTTGAATTTTCGTAGAGACTTTTTCTTAGAAAATCACGTGACCGGAGTGCTTTCGACGATATATGGCCGTTAAAGATCTCAGAGAGTGTAACAGCCTGATCCAAACTCTGCTGATTCAAAATTATGGTCAGCCTCAGACCCAGGCTGTTAATACCACAACCCAAATAGGTTTGGCTGTTGACATCTGCTTTGAAAGAATCGAGCAAGGACGATGCAAGATCTACAATAGTAGAAGTCTTAGTGGATTTTTCAGCAGCGCCTGGACCTCTCTCAACAAAGAAATCACAGTCTGATGTTAGAAAACGTCCATTTGTAGAAATTGATGGAAGAGTCTTACAATTTTTAAGTCCATCAACCAACGCCGAAAACGAAAATTCAACTTTATCGAGCAAATGATCAACGTTATCCCCATCGAAAGTTCGATCTAAGCTAGTTTGCTGAGCCCAGACCTGCGGCGTTGCGCCGGCTAGCACGAGGCCGAGATACACGCCGAGTGTGGCGAGGACTAGTAGTGAATTTTGGTTCTTACGGTTGGTCAAGATCTTATTTTACAGCTGGATCAGGTGTTTTGGGCATGCCGCCGGTTGTTTCGGCCGGTTTCGGCTGTGCTTTTTGTTCGGCAAGTTTTCTCAGGATCATTGTCTGCATATTGCCTTTCGGGATCATAAATGAAACTACAAGTTTCTTGCCTTGCGGTTCAACTTTGGCATTTTGCAGCAAAACAAGGTCGTCTTTATCATTTGCCGAAGCATCAGGAGCTTCTTTCGCTTTTTTCTTTAGGTCTATAAATGCACTCAGCAAAGTGCTCATCGACCGTGCCCGCTGGTCCGTATCAAATTCGGATTGAACGACCGCAACGACCTTATCGTTGTCCTGAAATATCTCGAATGTCAGATCCTTAGCGTTGACCATGGTGAGATACTGCAAATAATTGCTTTCATTCATCGCCTCGATGGCTTCCTGAACGACCTCGATCATCCGTGGATCAGGGCTCAGCCTTTCTGTATAAGCAAACGATTTCCGTTCAAGCTTGCCGTTCTTATCAAGTTTGCCGGTCGCTTTTATCTTGAACGGAGTTGCAAGATCAACCATTTTCTTGTCCAGAAGGCCGTTGAGCGTATTTGCCAGATCGATGAATGGGCGCTTGTTTAGCTCGACATCGGTAACAGGCTCTGTTGGTTCAACAGTTGGCTGCGGTGTAGGTGATGGCGACGGAGTAGTTTTTTCGGCAACCGTATTCGCATCCGGGATCGGAAAGCCTGAAACATCTTCCGGAGGAGTTGAAGTAGTAAGAGGCGGACGCTTGGTTCTCCTGGGCCTCGCCGGCGTCGGCCAATAGACACCGCCGTCGTTACCGGAACTTCCCGGCAAAGTGCTTGGGTCGACAACATTCGGATTCGATTTAGGGATATTTGGCGGAGTGTCGATCAAGTTTCCACCGAACGATGGTTCCGAAAGCGGCATGCCGTTCGGAATGCCGGGAATGCCGTGTGTGAACAGGTCATTAGATCCAAATTGCGAATCATCTACCACGGCCATCTCTTCGGGATTTGCGATCTGGAAATAGCCAGCCGGATAGTTGAGCGGCGGCGTCACCTTGCTGACATCGATATAGGTTATCTCGGAATCACCAAGATCGATCCTGTCGTATTCCGCGTCGACATATTCGCGGTCGGTTCCAAAAAGCAGGCTGCCCACATAAACAGTATCCAGCACCTGGCAAACACTGCCGACAAGCGGGCTGTCACACCCCTTCATCGTTAGAAGCGAAGTTTGTGCGAAAACAAGCAGGGCAACGACATTTGCAACTGCAGATATCCCGATAACCTTAAAAAGCCCTCGCGATGACATCCAACCCTTGACCTCGTAATCGTGAAACAGGTCGCTCTCTAGCTGCGGAGCCGGGGTCGGCTCAAATTCGTATAAAGGCTGTTCGAACATATTGCTCATAAAATGCGTCAGTAAAAAACGTAAAAATTAGACGCCTTGCTCTCGCAAAACGTTGCGAGGCAAATAATCATGCTAACATTTTGACGCCGTGTTTGGAAGATTAGACTTTCGCTTTGTGAACCACTAACATCACGTTTATGCGTCGCAACCGAGGCTCAAATCGCCGTCGTAATTCTCCTTCGCCGTCAAAAGAGCGGCAAAAAGGGGAACGAAGATTTAAACGCCCTCTTGCAGAAAAAAGTTCCGTCCCGCATATTGCAAAGCCGCAAACGCCAAATCAAATAAGAGCTGTTGAACGCTTGTTATCAGGCATCGGCGTGCCTGAACAGCAGCCGTTCAAGCCTGATGCATTCCAGATCGAAGCTCTGAATGCAATTGAAACTCAGGATGTCCTTGTTACCGCTCCGACCGGCAGCGGCAAAACATGGATCGCTCGTGAGGAAATTCGCCGATTGCTCGCTGCCGGCAAGCGGGCCTGGTATACGACGCCCCTAAAGGCACTCACAAACTCAAAATACGCCGAATTCTCGGCCGAATTCGGTGCGGAAAATGTCGGCATTCTCACCGGCGACCGTAAGGAGAATTCAGATGCTCCTTTGATCGTGGGAACGACTGAGATCTATCGCAACCAGCTTTTTGACGCCCTGCGAGAAGGTTTTGACGTGCGGACGGACTTTGTAATTCTGGACGAGGCTCATTACCTTTCGGACGAGGAGCGAGGACACGTTTGGGAAGAAGCGATCATCCTATCACCTCCGCGGATCAGGCTTTTGCTGCTTTCAGCCACCGTGGGCAGAGCTGAGGAATTTGCAGCGTGGATCGGCGAAGTTCGAGGTGGCAAGGTTCGTGTTATCAAAGCAGGGCCAAGGCCCGTCGAGCTGCGTGCAGCCTATCTTTCACGCGATCTGCAGTTATTCCCGCTGCTTGGTGATGACGGCCACTATAATCGCGATCTCGATCAGTTCTCACGACAGAGGTCGAACGGATTTCGCCGCCGTCGGAAGTAACGACCGTGCCCGATGCGCCACACGCTCGTTCACACTCGCGTTTTCGCCTTTAGAATCCTACTTTATCTTTGCGACCAAAAGATCTATATCGGTTTGCGGTATCAGAACATCAAGCGTGACATCGCTGCCTCGAACGTCAAATTTTGCGTTTTTCAGCAGGCGCCCGTAAACCTGCTGATCAGGACGTTTTGAATTTCCAAAGATCGCTCTGCCTATGATCTGAAGTGACTCGAGCGTGTCTTTCAATTCCGCGGCCTTTTCTGGTTTTGTGGTCCGTGCCAACATCTGCAGCGAAGTGCCTGCGAGAGCAACGTCGAGTGAGCCTGACAAATACTGGATCGAATCTATATTCGCACCAAGTTCGTCATTGTCGAGGCCCAAGGTTTTTGAAGTTCCGGCCGGCGTTTTGAACGCAAAACTCATCACGGCCGTTTCTTTTGTAGAAAGCAGGCTTGTGATATCTGCGCTGACGTGTGACCTGGCTTCGACGGTCTCACGAACGCGGACAAGCGAACCGAGAACAAGCGTATTTCGGTCCAATGACGCAGCTGCAACCTCAGTTGCAAGGCCCTTGACACTCTGGTCGATCGCCTTTGCTATCTTGGAATTTTTTGTTTGTGTAGATGTGCTCTTTGCTGTCTCAGGGATCGTAAAAACATAGACAGGCACTTCACCGATCTTTTCCTCACGATACTTGCCCTTTGAGGCGGTCTTTGCCGTTGCGATCAATGCACCTGCGTTAATGTCACCGCCCGCAATGACGACCGGTTCAACAGAGACGCCATTTTCCGCTTTTGGCACCATTGCGAATCCGACAGCTACCTGATCGAATTTACGGAGGTCTATTCCCGTGCGATTTTCTATTTCAGTAAGCTTGCTTGTGACCTCACTAAGCATCGGTTGATTTGCCGAGAGCAGCTTTGGCAAAGCATCTACGAGGAACCGGTGTGTATCGAAGACAGCAACGCCGTCCGAGGCGGGAAGCAGTGAAACGAGGCGTGTAACCTGACGCTTTCCTTGTTTCGAGTGATGAGTGTCAACTGTCGCAAAACCTGCAATGTTCAACAAAAGGCTCGCGATCGCGGCCAGGGCAAAGGATCGTTTTTTCATGCTATTACCTCAAAAAAAATATCAAGCTGCTTTTCTAACGATAACAGATGCACATAAGTTCGGGAATAGTTGGCTGAAAACGGCTAATTTTCTTTGACGACCTCAAATTCAAACCACAATTCCTTTCCACGGATGATATAGCTCAGATACTGTTCCCAGAACTTACGCAGGAAACGCAGTTTGTAGCTTTTCCTGTCTAAATTAACAAGAAACTCAATTCCCAACGCTTTCCATAAGCCGAGCAGGGAAACATAACAATCTATTGGCTTTAGCTGAATATCCGTATAAAAATCAAAGACCTCGCGGCCTGCCATGAAAGTATTGAATGTGTACGAGTTGATGTGATTGCGGTGCGTTGGGTCGTTTGGCCAATCGGGGTTGGTGTAGTGCGGTGTGATCAGCTTAATTCGTCCGCCGTTTCGCGTGACGCGGTGCAGTTCGCCGATAAAAGACATCACGTCAGGTACGTGTTCGACTACGTGATTAGAAACCACGAGATCGAACTCGTTATCGGCGAAAGGATAGGGAATATCGCCCAGATCGTGAATGACATCAGCCGCCGTGCGCGGATTATTATCAAGGCCGATCGCACCTTCGGTCTTGTTCGCTCCACAGCCGACATCGAGAATCTTCATTGAAAGTATTATTGCAGAAGCCCGCGCGTAAGCAAGGGCGTAACATTCAACGTTGAGTGTTACGCCCTTGCTTACGCGCGGGCTTCTGCAAGCTTATCTTCTTTTCAGAAAGATAGAAATGCCACAGCAGCCTAGCGGCAACCGAACGAAACGGCTTCCATTTCTCTGCCATCGCGACGAATTCATCCGATCCCGGACGCTTATCGCCGTTCGTCAATTTTCGATACGCCTCGTGAAGTGCAATATCGCCTTTAGGCATCACGTCTGGCCTGAGCATCGCCATCAAAAGGTAGATATCGCTCGTCCATTCGCCGACACCTTTGAGTTTAACTAGCTCGGCTTTCACATCGGAATCGGGTAATTTATGCAGGCTGTCGAGGTCGATGCGTTTCTCTAATATCGCTTCAGATAAGTGACGAGCATATGCGGTTTTTTGACGGCTGAAGCCTATAGTTTTCAGATCGGCATCGTTGATCGAGAGCAATCCGTTGGGCGTGACTTCGCCGAGATAGGCGGCAAGTTTGTCAAAACATGCCTTTGCGGACGCGAGCGAGACCTGCTGTTCGAGAATGATGTGCAGCAAGGTCGAGAATCCTGTCGGACGATCCCACAGCGGCGGCGTGCCGTAGGTTTTGTGAACATGAGCGAGATGGGCATCGCTGCCGGCGAGTTCACGGCATATGCGGCCAATATTTCGTTCGCTGACAGTTTTGGATCTCATCCTTTTAGCCTACAATTCTCCAAAAAACGTATGAGCATTATCCCGAAACTTGCAACCTCACTCAATGGCCGCGACGAAGTTCCGAACCGATAAGGGCGTAACGAATAACTCTGTGGTAACTTCACACTAGTATGAAAGTTCGCCATTCCGCAGCAATTTATTTTGCCATTCAAGGCGTCGCTGTGATCGTGTGGTGGATCGTTTTATTTTCTGTACCTTCTTCGCGGCAGTATTTTGCGTTAGAGAAAACCTCCGAAACATCGTTATTGGCATTTTGGCTAGCCGATCTTTCGTTTTTGGGCATCGGCTCTATGGCCGCCAGCTGGCTTTGTTATCTCGATCATGAGTATCAGAGGATCGCTTCATGGTTCGTAACAGGGGCAGTCAGTTACGCAGCTGTTTACTGTCTGGCATTTGCATGGATGACGGACATGGGCTGGTTAGGCGTGACGATGATGTTTCCGGCTATGATCTGGAGCGGAGTTTTTGCCGTCGGTTTGTCGTTTGAAAAAGCAATGTTTCGTGAGGCGGTCAAAACATCGACCAACTGGATACTGATAAAGACCTTCACACAGATCATTTTTGTGTGGTCGATCATCCTCGCAGTGTTTCCGTATCTAATAACTATTGTCGAAGATAAATTGAGTATCCATCGTCTCCATTTTTCATATCAGCAACCCGTCGCAGTCGTTTTATTTGTAACGATAAGTTTGATCGGTATTTATGCTGCGTTTGTTATGTCAAACGTTGGACAAGGCACACCGTTGCCTCTCGATCACGCCAAAAAGCTTGTAGTTCTGGGCCCGTATGCGTTCATTCGAAATCCGATGGCGGTATCGGGTATCGGGCAAGGATTGAGCGTTGCTCTTTTTGTCGGCTCGCCGCTCGTTGCTTTGTATGCACTTATGGGATCGCTGATTTGGCAACTGATATTCCGGCCGCTGGAAGAGGATGATCTTCGTCGACGATTTGGCACCGAGTATGAAAATTACTGCAAAAGTGTGAAATGTTGGATTCCCAAGCTCAAGCCATACGTCAACACCTAAGACTTATTACCTGCCTTTTCAATTTCTTCAACTGCGTTAGGATCTTCAAGGGCAGACAGGTCGCCGGAGTCCTCGCCAAGGTAGGCTGAGCGGATGACACGGCGCATTACCTTAGCATTGCGGGTCTTTGGCAAAGCGGAAACAAAGTGAATTTTTGACGGAGCGAGTGGTTTGCCCATGTCTTTGGCGACGAGGGCTTTTAGTTCTGCGTCTAGCCCAGTTGCTATCGCTCCCGGTTCTGACAACACACAAAATGCAACCATCGCTGTGCCTTTCATCTCGTCGGGGACGCCAATGACAGCGGCTTCGGTGACAAGCGGGTGAGCGACGAGCAGGCTTTCGACTTCGGCGGGGCCGACTCGTTTGCCGGCGACCTTTAGCGTGTCGTCGCTGCGGCCGAGGATGAACCAATGGTTGTCTTTGTCACGCATGGCGAAATCGCCGTGGACCCAGATGTCCTTAAATCTTCGCCAGTAGGTATCGAGATAGCGTTCTTCCTCCTGCCAAAAGCCGCGTGCCATGCCGATCCAGGGCTGCTTGATGACGAGTTCGCCGACCTTTCCCGGTTCGACAGGTTTGCCGTCTTCGTCAAGGATGTCAACGTCCATGCCGGGACACGGAGCAGGGAACGAGCAAGGCTTTATCGGCAACAGCGGATTGCCCATCAGAATGCCGCCGGAGATCTCGGTGCCGCCGCTGTAGTTGATGATCGGCAATTTGCTGTCGCCGACCTTTTCGAAAAGCCACCACCACGGCGCCGGGTTCCACGGCTCGCCTGTCGATGCGAATGCCCTTAGAGAGGAAAGATCATGCTTCTTTGGCAGATCATCGCCGCAGTTCGACAATGCCCTTATCAACGTCGGCGATATGCCGAGAATTTCAACTTTGTGTTTTGCACAAAACTCCCACATGCGGTCGGGCTGCGGGTAATCAGG